>DAIOWL010000196.1:0-6715 GCA_036758545.1 Streptosporangiaceae bacterium
AGTGCTGCGCGCGGCCGCGGCGGCCGCACAGGCCGGCCTGCCGCTGGCGCCGCGGACCCTGGCCCGGCTGACCGAATGCCCGCCGCTGCCCGTGCCCTGGCCCGCGGCCGCCAGGGACGCGCTGCTCTCGTTGCTCGGAGCCGGGCAGGCCGCGGTTGGCGTGTGGGAGGCTCTCGACACCGAGGGCCTGGTGACCGGGCTGATCCCGGACTGGGAGCGGGTCAGGAACCGGCCGCAGCGCAATCCGCTGCACACCTACACCGTGGACCGGCACCTGGCCGAGGCGGCCGCGCACGCCGCCGCGCTGACCCGCGAGGTGGGCCGGCCCGACCTGCTGCTGCTCGCCGCGCTGCTGCACGACGTCGGCAAGGGCTGGCCAGGAGATCACAGTGTCACCGGCGAGGTGGTGGCGCGGGACGTCGCGCGCCGGGTGGGGCTGCCCGCCCCGGACACCGAGCTCGTCGCGGCGGCGGTCCGGCTGCACCTGCTGCTGCCCATGGTCGCGACCCGCCGCGACCTGGACGACCCGGTGACGGTGACGCAGGTCGCCGCGGCGGTGGGCAGCCGCGTCCTGCTGGAGTTGCTGCACGCGCTGGCGATCGCGGACGGGCTGGCGACCGGGCCCGCCGCCTGGAACGACTGGAAGGCGACGCTGGTCGCGAACCTCGTGCGGCGGGTGGAGGCCGTGCTGGACGGCCAGCCGATACCGCAGCCCGCGCCGCTGCGCGAGGACCAGCTGGCACTGGCCGCCGAGGGCGGCCCGGCCGCGACCGTGCTCGGCTCGGAGGTGACCGTGGTCGCGCCCGACCGGCCCGGCCTGCTGTGGCGCGCCGCGGGTGTGCTGGCCTCGCACCGGCTGGCGGTGCGCAGCGCCAACGCGACCTCGGTCGGGGTCACTGCCGTGTCCATGTTCGACGTGGAGCCCGAGTTCGGCGACCCGCCCGACGCCACCCTGGTGGCGGCGGACCTGCGCCGGATGCTGCAGGGTCGGCTGGACGTAGAGGAGCGGCTCGACCGTCGCGCCCGCGCGGTCCGGCCGCGGGCCGCATCGGTGCCCGCGCCCAGGGTGAGCCTGGTCGACGACGCCTCCGACACCGCCACCGTGGTGGAGGTGCGCGCCCACGACGCGCCCGGCCTGCTCTGGCGGGTCGGCCGGGCGCTGGGGGAGTGCGGCCTGGACGTGCGCGCGGCCCGGGTGGAGACGCTCGGCGCCGAGGTGGTCGACGTGTTCTACGTGACCGACGGCGATGGCAAGCCCCTGGGCGACGGTGACCTGCGCCGCACGATCGTGCACTCGGTGCTGGCCGCGCTCAGCAGCTAAACGGCTAAGGCCAGGAGAGCGGTTAGTCGGCGGAGGACCCGGATACCCGCGACCGTTCGGTAGCCTGGGTGTTGTGTTTGAGACCCTTTCTGACCGGCTGACGCAGGTTTTTTCCTCCCTGCGCGGCCGCGGTCGGCTGTCCCCCGCCGACATCGACGCGACCGCCCGTGAGATCCGCATTGCCTTGCTTGAGGCGGATGTCGCGCTCCCGGTGGTCAGGCAGTTCATCGCCCGGGTCAAGGAGCGGGCCAGCGGCGAGGAGGTCTCCGGCGCGCTGAACCCGGCCCAGCAGGTCATCAAGATCGTCAACGAGGAGCTCGTCGGCATCCTCGGCGGCGAGGAGCGGCGGCTGCGGTTCGCCAAGATACCGCCGACCGTGATCCTGCTGGCCGGCCTGCAGGGTTCGGGTAAGACCACGCTGGCGGCCAAGCTGGCGCTGTGGCTGAAGGGGCAGGGCAACACCCCGATGCTGGTCGCCGCCGACCTGCAGCGCCCCAACGCGGTGCAGCAGTTGCAGGTGGTCGGCGAGCGGGCCGGCGTCCCGGTCTACGCGCCGCAGCCCGGGAACGGCGTCGGCGACCCGGTCGCCGTGGCCAGGGACTCCATCGAGGAGGCCAGGCGCCGCCAGCAGAACATGGTCATCATCGACACCGCGGGCCGTACCGGCGTGGACGCCGAGATGATGGCGCAGGCCGTCGCGATCAGGGACGCCACCCAGCCGGACGAGATCCTGTTCGTGGTCGACGCGATGATCGGCCAGGACGCGGTGGCCACCGCGCAGGCGTTCCTGGACGGGGTCGGCTACGACGGCGTGGTGCTGACCAAGCTCGACGGCGACGCGCGCGGCGGTGCCGCGCTGTCCATCGTGGAGCTGACCGGGCGCCCGATCATGTTCGCGTCCTCGGGGGAGAAGCTCGAGGACTTCGACATGTTCCATCCGGACCGGATGGCGTCGCGGATCCTCGACCTGGGCGACGTGCTCACCCTGATCGAGCAGGCCGAGAAGAATTTCGACGCCGAGCAGACCGCGAACCTGGCCGGGCGGCTGGCCTCGGGCGAGGGCTTCACGCTCGAGGACTTCGTCGAGCAGCTGGCCATGGTGCGCAAGCTCGGCCCGATCGGGAACCTGCTCGGCATGCTGCCCGGCGCAGGCCGGTACCGGGAGCAGATCGAGCAGGTCAGCGACAAGGACCTGGACCGGGCCGAGGCCATCGTCCGGTCCATGACGCCGGAGGAACGGCGCAACCCGAAGGTCATCAACGGCTCGCGCCGGGCACGCATCGCCAAGGGCTCCGGCGTCGCCATCGGCGAGGTCTCCCAGCTGGTCACGAACTTCTACGAGGGCCAGAAGCAGATGAAGGCCATGTTCAGCGGCAACATGCCCGGGATGCCGGCGATGCCCGGCATGGCCACCGCGGCCCGCCGGGCCAGCAAGTCGGCCCGCAAGAAGGGCAACAAGAAGAAGGTCTCGCGCAGCGGTGACCCGCGTCGCGCCGCCGAGCTCGCGAGCGGCGGCGGCGGGCAGCCGGATCAGGGCGGCAACGGCCCCGGCCAGGCTCCCGGCGGGCCGCCGAACCTGGGCGGCGGGCTTGGCGGCCTGCCGGAGGGGCTGTCGGAGAACCTGGCCGAGCAGCTGTCCAAGATGCCAGCCGGCGGCCTGAACTTCCCGCCGCAAGGCCCGCAGGGCAACATCCCCGCCGCCTTCCGCGGCGGCGGTAAGCGCAAGAAGAAGTAGCCAGGGCTGACTTATACGGGGCTGAGCGCGCGCACGGTGTCGATCGTGTCGGCCTCGGCGGCCGTCTTGTCCTCGCGGTAGCGCAGCACGCGGGCGAACCGCAGCGCCAGGCCACCCGGGTAGCGGGGGCTGCGCTGCACGCCGTCGAACGCGATCTCGACGACGAGTTCGGGGCGGACGTAGACGGTATAGGAGTCGCGGCGCTCCTCCAGGCCCAGCAACCGCGAGGTCTGCCAGGTCAGCAGCTCGTCGGTCAGCCCCTTGAACGTCTTGCCGAGCATGACGAAGCCGCCGGCAGACGGGTCGCGCGCACCCAGGTGCAGGTTGGACAGCCAGCCGCGGCGCCGCCCGTGCCCCCATTCGACGGCCAGCACCACCAGGTCGAGCGTGTGCCGCGGCTTGACCTTGATCCATCCGGCGCCGCGCCGCCCGGCCGCGTACGGTGCGGTCAGCGACTTGACCACGACACCCTCGTGGCCGTGCGCCAGCGCGTCGGTGAAGAACGCCGCGGCCTCCTCGGCCGACGCCGTGACCAGGCGCGGCATGAGCAGGTCAGGCGGTACCGAACGGACTAGCGCCGCGTGCCGCTGTCGGTCTTCCGCGTCGATGAGGTCGGCGTGGTCCAGGTGCAGGACGTCGAACAGGAACACCGACAGCGGGACCGTAGGCCCGGCGTCCTGCGTCGCGGTGCGCGACGCCGTGTCCTGGAACGGCAGCGGCCGGCCGTCCTCGCGCAGCGCGATCAGCTCGCCGTCGAAGACCGCGGCCGAGACCGGCACCCGGGCCATCGCCGCCACCACCTCGGGCAGCCGGGCCGTGATGTCGTCCAGGGTCCGGGTGAACAGCCGGACGCTCCCGCCGGACAGGTGCGCCTGGATCCTGATCCCGTCAAGCTTCCACTCCACTGCCGCGGGCCCGTCGATCTTGGCCAGCGCGTCCCCGAGGGTCGGCGCGCTGGCCGCGAGCATCGGCCGGACCGGGCGGCCGACCTCCAGGCCGAACGCGCCCAGCGCCTCACTGCCCCCGCTCAGCGCGGCGGCGGCCACCATGCCCAGCGAACCGCGCAGCATCATGGCCCGGCGGACCTCCGCCACCGGCACCTCAGCGGCCCGGGCGACGGCTTCGGTCATGACGCCCTCCAGCGCGCCCTGGCGCAGCTCGCCGGACAGCAGGCCGACCAGGAACCGCTGCTCGTCCGCTGTGGCGCGGCCGAACAGCTCGCCGACCAGCGCCTTGCGCGCGGCCGCCGAACCCTTCCCGGACACCGCGCCGATCGCGCTGAACCCCGAGTCCACCTCGGATAGCGTCAGCGTGGGCGCCTGCGCCGGCGCGAACCCGTCCCGAAGGGCCGCCCAGCCCACGCCGATCTGCCGCTGCGGCAGCTCACCCGACAGGTACGCCACGGCGATCGGCACCTCGAGCGGCCCGGCCTCGCGCAGCGCGGCGGCCAGCAGCTCGATCTTCGCCAGCCGGGCGCTGGTCCCCGCCACCGCCCGCGACACCTCTGCGATCTCACTAAGCAGCACGCGCCCATTCTCCCCCGCCCAAGCCCCCGCCCAGCCGCTCCCCGCCCGCCCAAGCCCCCACCCAGCCGCTCCCCGCCCCGCCGACTGATCGTGAGCAGTTTTGGGCGCTATTTGTCCCAAACTGCTCACGATCATGAAACAGCCCTGGCGACTCAGCTGCGCCGGCCTCCGCGACGCGGCCGGATCCCGCGCCGGCCTGACCCGCGCCGGCTCGGCCGTTGCTGGCCGGTGCTCTCCGGTGTCCACAGCCAGTACCCGACCGGGAACAGCCGGATGTTCAGGCGATCGTCGATCAGCCCCCACAGCCCGCGCCGCGCGAACAGCGCGACGGCGATCGCCACCAGCCCGAGCACGATCAGGTACCAGGCGTCGTAGGACTGCAGCGTCCGCTGCAGGATGATGTACACGATGGCGCCGATGATCGGGCCCTCGATCGTGCCGAGCCCGCCGATGATCACCGAGAACGCCATGATCGCCGTCCACTGCACGGTGAACACGGCACCCGGCTGCACGATGAGCTGGCTGATCGCGAGCAGCGCCCCGGCCGCGCCGCAGCCGATCGCGGCCACCACGTAGACCAGCATCCGGGCCAGGCCCACCCGCGCCCCGGAACTGCGCGCGGCCACCTCGTCGTCGCGGATTGCGGTGAGCACCAGGCCGATCCGGCCGCGGAGCATGACGTACACGGTGACCAGCGACAGGACGGTGACGGCCAGCCCGATCCAGTACGTATCGGCGACCAGCAGCGTCGGGTCGTAGCCGGACAGCCCGGGCAGCGACATGCCGGTGCCGCCGCCGATGGACGGGAACCTCTCGATGAACAGCATGATCGCGGTCGCGAGCACCCACGTGGCGATGGCGAAGTACCCGCTGCGCAGCCGTGAGATCAGCCACCACATCGGCACGGCGGCCACGCCGCAGCCGATGGCCGCGACCGCGAGCCCGCCGAACGGCGAGAGGCTGTGCTGGGCCAGGATCAGGACGAAGTACGCCCCGAGCCCCACGAACGCCTGCTGTCCCACCGACACCAGGCCGGCGTAGCCCGCCAGCAGGTTCCACATGCTGGCCAGGATGACCACGATGAACGCCTGCACCATGAGGCTGGTGGTGCCGGAGTACACGATGTAGGGGAACAGGGCCAGCACGACCACGACGATCAGCGCGCCGGCTCCGGTCCAGGCCACGTTGCGCCGTGACCGCGTCACGCGGAAATTTTCTTCCGAACGGGCCGGGGTGTCTGTCACCACGCTCATGACTGCGCCCTCCTAGCGGTCAGCCCCTGGGGCCGGAGCGCGAGCACGAGCAGGAAGACGAGGTAACCGGCCAGGACCTGGTCGGCCTGGTTGATCTGGGCACCGATCTGCTGGGCGACCCCGAGCACGATGCCGCCGAGCAGCGTGCCCCACAGCGAGCCGAGGCCGCCGATCACCACTGCGGCGAACGCGAAGAGCAGGATCGTGTCCGTGCCGGTGGTCGGCGAGAACTGCGAGTACATGCCGTACGCGATGCCGGCCAGCGCCACCGTGCCGAACGCGATCGCCGCCGCGATGCCGAACACGTGCCGGTAGTCGATACCGGAGAGCTGGGCCGCCTCCTGATCGTCGGCCACGGCCCGGATCATCCGGCCGTAACTGGACAGGGACAGGAAGTACTGCAAGCCGAGCAGGACCACCACGGCCACCACGAAGATGAGCAGCAGCAGGTAGGAGAGCTGGATCTGCGAGCCGATCGAGAACGAGCCGGTGATGATGGACTCGCCCACCCCGAGCGAGTGGCTGTCGGCGTTGATGAACTGCAGCAGCCCGCTCTCGATCACCACCGAGAGGCCGAACGTCACCAGCAGCGTGATGAGCACGCCGCGGTCCAGTGCCGCCTGGATCAGCGTGCGCTGGAGCGCGTAGCCGAGCACGGCCATGATCGGCACGACGATCACGAACGACCACAGCACCGGGATGTGGGTCACGGTGATGACGCCGAGCGCGATGTACGCGCCGATGACCGCGAGGTCGCCGTGCGCCAGGTTGACGACCTTCATGACCCCGAACATCAGCGAGAGCCCGCAGGCGAACAGCGCGTAGAGCCCGCCGGTCAGGATGCCCTGGATGATGGCGTTGACCCATGCCATAACGCCTC
>DAIOWL010000196.1:6815-9653 GCA_036758545.1 Streptosporangiaceae bacterium
CGGCCTTCCAGCGTGGTGTGGCCTTCGAGCAGGCACTGGATGTGCGAGGCCACCCGCAGCGCCTGGCTGACGTCCTGCTCGACCAGCAGCACGGTGAGCCCGGTGGACAGGATCTGCGGCAGCATCGCGTAGATGCGCTGCACGATCACCGGCGCCAGGCCCAGGGACAGCTCGTCGAGCAGCAGGACCCGCGGGTTGGCGACCAGCGCCCGGCCGATGGCGACCGACTGCTGCTCACCGCCGGACAGCTGGGCCGTGCGCTGCGTCCTGCGGTCCTTCATCCAGGCGAAGATCTCGTAGACGCGCTCGATCGTCCACGGTCCCTTCCGCGCGTAGGTGGCGCCGACCTTGAGGTTCTCCTCCACGGTGAGCGAGCCGAACAGCCGCCGCCCCTCCGGCACCATGACGATCCCGCCGGTGGCGCGGCGCTCCGGCCTGACCTTGGTCATGTCCTTGCCGTCGTACAAGATCGCGCCGTCGGTCGGCTGGTGCAGGCCGGCGATCGTGCGCAGCAGCGTCGACTTGCCCGCGCCGTTCGCGCCGATGATCGCGTACACCTCGCCGGGGAACACCCGCAGCGACACGCGGTCGAGCGCCCGCAGCTGGCCGTGGTGCACGGTCAGGTCGTGCACCTCGAGCAGCGGCGTGCTGCCGCTATCCGTCCGCTCGCTCATGCGTCCTCTCCCGGGTCGCCGACCTCGGCGGTGAGGGTCCCGCCGCTGAGCGAGGCGGTGAGCTCGGAGCCGAGGAAGACCTCGCGGACCGCCGGGTTGGCCAGCACCGCGGCCGGCTCGCCGTCGCCGACGAACTGCCCTCCGGCCAGGCAGATCAGCCGGCTCACCGCGGCGGTGAGCGCCCGCACCACATGCTCGATCCAGATGACCGCGATGCCCTCGGCGTTGATGCCGCGGACGATCTCGACCAGCTGGGCGACCTCGGGGTCGGTGAGGCCGCCCGCCACCTCGTCCAGCAGCAGCAGCCGGGGCCGCGAGGCCAGGGCCCGGGCGAGCTCCAGCCGCTTGCGCTGCAGCAGGCCGAGCCGGGCGGCGGGCAGGTTGGCCTCGGCGGTCATGTCGGCCTGCTCCAGGGCCTGCACCGCGGCCGCGTAACTGGCCTTACGCCGCAGGCCGCCGCCCTGCTGCGCCGCCACGAGCACGTTCTCGAACACGGTCATGTCGGTGAACGGCCGGGGCACCTGGTACGTGCGCCCGATGCCGAGCCGGCACCGCGCCGCGGCGTCCAGCTTGGTCACCGGGCGCCCATCGAAGGAAATCTGTCCGGCGCCAGGCGACAGGTCACCGGAAATGAGGCCGAACAGGCTGGTCTTGCCCGCTCCGTTCGGCCCCACGATCCCGACCACATCGCCTGGCCCGACGGTGAACGAGAGGTCCTCCGCGATGACGACACGGCCGAACCTCTTCGTCACGTGGTCCAGTTCGAGCAGGGGACTTGTCATCCGGTTACTTGTTCGTCGGTTCGAGGGTTCCCGTGAGCGGCACGTTGGGCATCAGCTTATTGTCGACGACCTCCATCGAGTAGCCCCACTTGGAGCTGGGCTTCCACTGCACGCCGACGCACGGGGTGTCCACCACGCCGGGCGCCGGGTTCTTGCTCGAGGTCCAGTTGAGCTGCCCGGCCAGGGCCTCGATGTTCACCTTGAACAGGGCGGCGGCCACGGCCTTCTTGTCGTGCGGGTCACCCGAGGCGACCAGCGCCGCGTAGGCGACCTCGAAGAGGCTGTAGTTCGACAGCGCCTGCACCCACTGCTTCCCGGTGGCCGCCTCGTACTGGTCGGCGATCTGCTGGCAGGTCTCCCCGGTCAGCGAGGACTTCCACGGCATGTTCGGGGTCCACCACGCGTCGGTGGCGATGTTGTTGACCAGGCTGCCGAGCGCCGTGACATCCGACGGGAACAGCAGCACCTTGGCCACCGTGGCCAGCTTCGGCTTGAAGCCTTGCTGGGCGGCCTGCTTCCACATCACGTTGAAGTCGGGCGGCAGCGGCACGTTGGTGAAGAACTCGCAGTTGGTCTCCTTGAACTGGTTGATCATCGAGGAGTAGTTGGTCAATCCGTCGGTGTAGGGCGGCGGGTCGACCAGGGTGTAGCCGGCCGGGTGGGCGAAGATCGGCCAGGCGGCCCGGAAGGCGTTGCCGTCCGAGTCGTTCGGGAACGCGCAGCCGACGACCTTGTTGGTGTGCAGCTGGGCGTGGATCCTGTCCCACATCGCGATGAAGGCTTCGCACAGGTCGTTGACGCCGAGGAAGTACACGATCGAGTTCTTGGGCTTGAACGTCGACTTGCCCGGGGTCGGGTTCCCGCCGAGGTTGACGTACCAGGACTGCCAGGGCACGTTGCCACAGATCAGCGGGGTGCCGAGGGCTTCGGCCTTGGTCGCGACCGGGTTGACCGTCTCGGGCGTGGAGGCGGTCAGCAGCACGTCCACCTTGTCCGACAAGATGGCCTGGTTGGCCAGGTCGCCGGCCCGGTTGGGGTCCGACTGGGTGTCGTAGGACTTGACCGTGACCTTGTAGGTCTTACCGCCGATCTTGAAGCCGTTCTTGTACTGCGGCGTCTGGGCGATCTTGGTCATGATCCAGTTGTCCGACGAGCCGAAGCCGGCCAGCGCCCCGGTGAGCGGGTGGATGAAGCCGATCACGATGTCCTTGGTGCCGCTGCTGCCGGTGGCGGTGGAAGCGCCGCTGGCACCCTTGATGCTCGAACTGCAGGCCTCGAGCAGTCCGCCGCCGCCCACGACGGCCGCGCTGGCGCCGGCCGTGCGCAGCAGGCCGCGCCGGCTCAGTGCTCCCCGGGGGGAACGATCCCCCCCAGACCCCCCC
>DAIOWL010000197.1:0-6314 GCA_036758545.1 Streptosporangiaceae bacterium
CCGATGTACCGGTTCAGCGCGGTGACGATGACCGGCGAGGACTCGACCAGCCGCCGCATCCGATCGGGATGAGCCGTGATCCCGGCCACGCAGCGATCGGCCAGCAAGGGCAGGACGGAAGCCAGCAGGCGCCCCGAAGCCAGCAGGTTGCGCGCGATCACCGGCATCATCACGTTCAGCTCGAAGTTGCCCGCCGCGCCGCCGAACGCCACCGCCGCGTCGTTCCCGATCACCTGCGTGCAGACCTGGCCGACCGCCTCGCAGATGACCGGGTTCACCTTGCCCGGCATGATCGACGAACCGGGCTGCAGATCCGGGATCACGATCTCGCCCAATCCGGCGCGTGGCCCGGAGCCCATCCAGCGCAGGTCGTTGCAGATCTTGTACAGGCTCACCGCGACCACCCGGAGCATCCCGCTGGCCTCGACGAGCGCGTCCCGGCTACCCTGCGCCTCGAAGTGATTGCGCGCTTCGGTCAGCGGCAGCTTCATCGAGACCGCCAGCCGGTCGTTCACCCGGGTGGCGAACCCGGCCGGCGCGTTCAGCCCCGTCCCCACCGCCGTCCCGCCGAGGGGCAGTTCGCCGAGCCGGGGGACGATCGCCCCGACCCGTTCGGCCCCATAACGGACCGCCGCCGCGTACCCGCCGAACTCCTGGCCCAGCGTCACCGGGACCGCGTCCATCAGGTGCGTCCGCCCGACCTTGACCACCCCGGCGAATTCCTCCGCCTTGACCGTCAGCACCGAGGCCAGGTGCTTCAGGGCCGGGATCAGGTCCCGCGCGAACATCCGCACGGCGGCCAGGTGGATCGCGGACGGGAACACGTCGTTGGACGACTGCGACGCGTTGACGTGGTCGTTCGGGTGCACCTTGCGGCCCAGCGCGCGCGAGGCCAGGGTGGCGATGACCTCGTTGGCGTTCATGTTGCTCGAGGTGCCAGAACCGGTCTGGAACACGTCGACCGGGAACGCGTCGTCGTGCTCGCCCCGGGCCACCGCGGCGGCCGCGGCACCGATCGCGTCGGCCATGTCGGCCTCGAGCACGCCCAGTTCGGCGTTGACCTGGGCCGCCGCGCCCTTGATGCAGCCGAGCGCGCCGATCAGGTCGCGCCCGATCCGCTCCCCGGATACCGGGAAGTTGTCGACCGCCCGCTGGGTCTGCGCGCCCCAGAGCGCGTCGGCCGGCACCTCCACGTCCCCCATCGAGTCATGCTCGATACGAGTACCCGTCACGGGTGCGCCCCGATCTGCAGGACCGGCCCGGACGGGTCGGCGAAGAAGTCGTTCCCCTTGTCGTCGACCACGAGGAACGCGGGGAAGTCGCGTACCTCGATCCGCCACACCGCTTCCATGCCGAGCTCGGGGTACTCCAGCACCTCGACCCGGGTGATGCAGTCCTGGGCCAGCCGGGCCGCGGCGCCGCCGATCGAGCCCAGGTAGAACCCGCCGTACTGCTTGCACGCCGCGGTGACCGCGGCCGAGCGGTTGCCCTTGGCCAGCATGACCAGCGACCCGCCGGCCGCCTGGAACCGGTCCACGTACGAGTCCATCCGGCCTGCCGTGGTGGGCCCGAACGACCCCGAGGCGTACCCTTCCGGCGTCTTGGCCGGCCCGGCGTAGTAGACGGGGTGGTCCCGCAGGTACGCGGGCATCGGCTCGCCCGCGTCCAGCCGCTCCGCGATCTTGGCGTGGGCGATGTCCCTGGCCACCACCAGCGGCCCGGTCAGCGACAGCCGGGTGCGCACCGGGTACCGGGTCAGCTCGGCCCGGATCTCGTCCATCGGCCGGCTCAGGTCGATCGCCACGACCTCGCCCTCGTCCTCCAGACCCGAAGGGTCCGGCAGGTACTGCGCCGGATCGGTCTCGAGCTGCTCCAGGAACACCCCGTCCCTGGTGATCTTCCCCAGCGCCTGCCGGTCGGCCGAACACGACACGGCGATCGCCACCGGGCACGACGCCCCGTGCCGGGGCAGCCGGACCACCCGCACGTCGTGGCAGAAGTACTTGCCGCCGAACTGCGCGCCGATGCCGATGTTCCTGGTGATGCCGAGCACCTGCTCCTCGAGCTCGAGGTCGCGGAACCCGTGCGCCGAGGCCGACCCGGACACCGGCAGCGCGTCCAGGTACTTCGCCGACGCGTACTTGGCCGTCTTCAGCGCGAACTCCGCCGAGGTCCCGCCGACCACGATGGCCAGGTGGTACGGCGGGCACGCGGCCGTGCCCAGCGAGCGGATCTTCTCCTCCAGGAACGAGGCCATCCGCGCCGGGTTCAGCACGGCTTTGGTCTCCTGGTACAGGAACGACTTGTTGGCCGAGCCGCCGCCCTTGGCCATGAACAGGAACTTGTACTCGTCCCCGCCGGTGGCGTAGATCTCCACCTGGGCCGGCAGGTTGCTGCCGGTGTTCTTCTCTTCCCACATGGTCAGCGGCGCGAGCTGGGAGTACCGCAGGTTCAGCGTGGTGTAGGCGTCGTAGACGCCGCGGGAGATGTGTTCCTCGTCCTGCCCGTCGGTAAGCACGTGCTGGCCGCGCTTGCCCATCACGATGGCGGTGCCGGTGTCCTGGCACATGGGCAGCACGCCCCCGGCCGCGATGCACGCGTTCTTGAGCAGGTCGCGGGCCACGTACCGGTCGTTCGGGGAGCTTGAAGGGTCGTCCAGGATCGACCGTAGCTGGCGGAGGTGGGCGGGCCGCAGCAGGTGGGCGATATCGCGCATGGCGGCGGAGGTCAGCAGGGTGAGCACCTGCGGCTCGATCTCCAGGAAATTACGGCCGAACGAGCTGCGAGCCGTCACCCCATCGCTGCTCAGCCGTTGGTAGCTGGTGGCGTCCTGGCCTAGCGGCAGCAGGTCTGAGTAGCTGAACTCGGGCATGCGTTCAGCTTAGGGCCGACCCAGCGCGCGGCCGGCCCGGACCCTGAACGATGGCTCAGGAAAACTTGAATCACGTAGAACCTCGCAGGGCCCTCTGGTTTCCACTGATTCCGAAGGTCACGGGCGTAAACCCGGCCGGAACCGGCAGTGATCCGGGGATTGTTCGGCAGAAACAACGCTGTGTCTTGCTGATCACGACTTGTACATGTATGAGCAAGCTTGTATCGTGACGCTATGCGGCGGCGCCGCGCCGCGCGGTGCCCCCGTCCGCGCGATGCACGCTAAGCACGCGGTGCCCCCGTCCGCGTCCGGCTGAGCTGCGGCGCCGCCGCCGTACCCCTTCCTGATTGCCGCGTTCTCGAAATCCGAGAGCGCGGCTTTCTTTCGCAACCGATTGCGCGCTAGCGCCCGGCTTCTCAGCTGGGCGCTACTTGGTTTTTTATCCGGCTTCGGGGTAGCAGGGCAGGCGGCGGGCGCCGGTGCCCGTTTTCACCGCGACAAGGAGAACGCGATGGTAGCAACGCCGGAGACGGCGAGCCAAGGCATCCGCAGCCTCATCCCGGCACGGATTGACAGGCTGCCCTGGTCTAGATTCCACACCAGGCTGGTGGTGGCGCTCGGTGTGGCGTGGGTCCTCGATGGCCTCGAGATCACCATCGCCAGTAACGTCGGGCCGACTCTCACCCAGAGCAGCACGCTGCATATGTCGGCCAGCGCGGTCGCGGACATCGCCACCTGGTACCTGATCGGCGAGGTCATCGGCGCGCTGTTCTTCGGGCAGCTGTCGGACAAGCTGGGCCGCAAGAACCTGTTCCTGGTCACCCTGGCGGTCTACCTGGCCGGGTCCGGCCTGACCGCGCTGACGCCCAAGGGCGGGTACTGGTTCATCTTCCTTTACGGCTCCCGGGTCATCGCCGGCATGGGCATCGGCGGTGAGTACGCTGCGATCAACTCGGCCATCGACGAAATGATCCCGGCCAGGTACCGGGGCCGGGTGGACATCGCGGTCAACGGCACCTACTGGGCAGGCGCGTTCCTCGGCACCATCGTCACCCTGATTGCCCTGAACCACATCAGCGCTACGCTCGGCTGGCGGGTCGCCTATCTGGTCGGCCCGGTGCTCGCGTTCGTCATCATCATCGTCCGGCGCCACCTGCCGGAAAGCCCCCGCTGGCAGATCATGCACGGCAGGCAGGAACAAGCCGAAGGGTCCATCGCCGAGATCGAGGAGGACGTCGGCAAGACCAAGGGCGAGCTCCCGCCGGTGGACCCGAGCCGCGAACTGGAGATCAGGCCGACCGAGCAGATCGGCTACCTGGCCCTGCTGAAGACGCTGTTCCAGCACTACCCGAGCCGGTCCATCTACGGCGCGACGCTGATGATCACGCAGTCGTTCCTGTACAACGCGATCTTCTTCACCTACGGGCTGGTCCTGCAGTTCTTCTTCCACGTCAGCCCCGGCAACACCCCCTACTACTTCATGGCCTTCTGCGCCGGGAACCTGCTCGGGCCGCTGACCATCGGGCGGCTGTTCGACAGCCTCGGCAGGCGGAAGATGATCGCCGGCACCTACCTGCTCTCCGGCATCCTGCTGATCATCACCGCGCAGCTGTTCAAGGCGGGCGCGCTGAACGCGGTCACCCAGACGCTGTGCTGGACGGTGATCTTCTTCTTCGCCTCGGCCGGAGCGTCCGCCGGGTACCTCACCGTCAGCGAGATCTTCCCGCTCGAGGTCCGGGCCAAGGCCATCGCGGTGTTCTTCGCCATCGCGCAGTGCTTCGGCTCGCTCGGCTCGAACCTGTACGGCCGCCTGATCGGCGAAGGCAAGGACCCGAACTCGCTGTACTGGGGCTACATACTCGGCGCCGGCGCGATGATCCTGGGCGGCGTCGTCGCGGCGTTCCTCGCCGTGGACGCCGAGGGCAAGTCCCTGGAGGACATCGCCAAGCCGCTGTCTGTCATCGGCGGGTCGGCCGAAGGCATCTTCCGCTCCGGCGACCCCCGGCAAGGAGGCGTGTCACCCTCTGTCGGCGACTAGATCTTGGTGAAGTGCTCGTAGCACTCGTAGTACGGGTCGGTGGAGTGGGCGAAGTGCGCCGCTTCCGAGCGCTTGACCGCGAGGTAGGCCGAGCTGCGCAGCGGCCCGAGCAGGTCCATCAGCATCTCGTCGGCGGACAGGGCGTCCAGGGCGGCGTTCAGCGAGGCGGGCAGGCGGTGCGTGTTACCCGACGCGCGTTCGGCGTCGGTGAGGGTGGCCGGGTCGACGTTGACCGCCTCGCCCGGATCGAGCTTGCTCCGGATGCCGTCCAGGCCCGCGTAGATGAACGCGCCGAGGGCCAGGTACGGGTTGGCGCTCGAGTCGGACGGCTTCAGCTCCAGGTGGACCGAACTGGCCGGGTCGCCGCGCAGCGGCGAGCAGATCCTGATCGCCGCTTCCCGGTTGTCCATCCCGTAGCAGGTGTACGCGCTGGCCCACATCTGCGGCGCGAGCCGGCGGTAGCTGTTCACGCTGGCGCAGGTCAGCGCGACCAGGGCGGGCAGGTGGGCGAGCAGGCCGCCGATGAAGTGGTAGCCCACCTGGGACAGGCCGTTGCGGTCGGTGGGATCGGCGAACGCGTTACGCCCGCCCTCCGCCCCCAGGTCGATGAGCGAGCCGTGCAGGTGAGTGCCGTTGCCGGCCTGGTCGGGGATCGGCTTGGGGGCCAGGCTCGCCCACAAGCCGCGCTGGAATGCCACCCCGCGGACCGTCTCCCGGAACAGCACGTGGTTGTCGGCGGCGCGCAGCGCGTCGGCGTGCCGGATGGAGAGCTCATGCTGGCCGTGGCCGAGCTCGGGGTAGTAGTGCTCGACCTCCAGGCCCTGCTCCTCCATCGCCGCGACCAGCTCCATGACGAACGCGTGCCCCTGGTGGAAGCCGGTAGAGGAGTAGCACAGGCTGTCGTCGATGGGGATGAGCCGGTCCGGGATGCTCGGCGCGGCGGGCGACGTCTCCCGCTGGCCGACGGTGAACTCGGGCTCGAACGCGGCCTGCATCCCGTAACCCTCGCCGGCCAGTTCGGCCAGGGCCTGCTTGAGGAACGTCCGCGGGCACGCCTCCCACGGCGACCCGTCGGTCTTGATCAGGTCCGCGAGCATCGCGCCGGCGCCCGGCGCGTAGGGAAGAGCGACAAACGTTTCCGGGTCCGGCACGATCCGGACCTCGCCGACCGGCCCCATCCCGGGTACCGGCTGCAGCTGGTCCAGCATGGACATCGCCATCATCGCCACCGTGTGGCCGATACCACTGGACATCCGCTCGCGCAGCCGCGCCGGGCCGGCGGCCTTCCCGCGGATGATCCCGCCGTGGTCGGCGTAGAGGAACCGGACCAGGCGAATCTCCTCCTGGCGTGTCCGCTCCATCACCGTTTCGATCGCTCCGTCTGTCATGCACCCATGGGTAGCA
>DAIOWL010000197.1:6414-8374 GCA_036758545.1 Streptosporangiaceae bacterium
GCGATGAGCGACGGCAGGCTCACCGCGGACGAGCATGCCGAACGGGTGCAGCGAGCGATCGCCGCCCGGACGCTCGGCGAGCTGGCCGAGCTGACCACCGACCTGGCGGTCTCGTCCGCCCAGCCGGTGCGCCTGGACGGCGGCAAGGTGATCGCCGGGATCTTCGGCCCGGCCCGGCGGGACGGCCGCTGGGTGGTGCCGGAGAACCTCACCGTGACCGCCATGTTCGGCGAGGTC
This sequence comes from Streptosporangiaceae bacterium, assembly GCA_036758545.1. Classification (GTDB taxonomy): domain Bacteria; phylum Actinomycetota; class Actinomycetes; order Streptosporangiales; family Streptosporangiaceae; genus Palsa-504. Next base: position 6,652 of record DAIOWL010000197.1, read on the forward strand.
GAGGTCGACTTCACTCAGGCGATCCTGCAGGCCAGCCGGGTGCAGGTATACGCAACGGTCTTCGGCGGCCGACTCAGGCTGATCGTGCCCGACGGGGTGTCTGTGATCGTGAGCGGGCACATGGTCCTGGGCCGCAAGCGGGGCGGCACGGCGGCGCCGGCCGGGCCCGGCACGCCGGTGATCGAGGTCCGGGCGCTGGTGCTCGGCGGCGAGCTGGCCGTCCGCACGCCGCCGAAGAGCCGCCGCTTCCGCCTGTTCAGCCGGGGCTAGCTCGGCCGGGGCTAGCCGAAGTTGACCGAGGAGTAGGCGCGGAGCTTCCACAGCTGGTGCTCGCTCTGGATGCGGCGGATCGTCCCGGACCGGGACCGCATCACCAGCGAGTGCGTGGTCGCGCCGCCCGCCCGGTACCTGACCCCGGCCATCAGCTCGCCGTCCGTGATCCCGGTCGCGGCGAAGAACACGTCGTCCGAGGACACCAGGTCGTCGGTGGTGAGCACGCGGTCCAGGTCGTGCCCGGCGTCCAGGGCCTTCTGGCGTTCTTCGTCGTCGCGCGGCGCGAGCTGGCCCTGGATGACCCCGCCGAGGCACTTGAGCGCGCAGGCGGCGATGATCGCCTCGGGCGTGCCGCCGATGCCGAGCAGCAGGTCGATGCCGGTGCCGTCGCGCGCCGCCATGATCGCGCCGGCCACGTCGCCGTCGGTGATCAGGTGGATCCGTGCTCCTGTCTCGCGGACCTGCGTGATCAGCTCCTGGTGCCGGGGCCGGTCCAGGATGACCACGGTGACGTCCTGCGGCGCGCATCCCTTGGCCTTGGCCACGGCCGCGATGTTGGCCGCCGGGGGCGCGGTGATGTCCACCGTGTCGGCCGCGGCCGGGCCGGTGGCCAGCTTGGACATGTAGAACACCGCCGAGGGGTCGTACATCGAACCGCGGTTGGCCACGGCCAGGACCGAGATCGCGTTCGGCATCCCGTTGGCGCACAGCCGGGTGCCGTCGATCGGGTCGACCGCGACGTCGCAGGCCGGGCCGGTGCCGTCGCCCACCTCCTCGCCGTTGAACAGCATCGGCGCGTTGTCCTTCTCGCCCTCGCCGATGACCACCACGCCGCGCATCGACACCGAGTTGATCAGCATCCGCATCGCGTTCACGGCCGCTCCGTCGGCGCCGTTCTTGTCGCCCCGGCCCACCCACCGGGCGGCGGCCATCGCCGCGGCCTCGGTCACCCGGGTCAGCTCGAGAGCCAGGTTGCGGTCGGGGGCGTGGCTAGCTGGCGCGTGGGCTTGCTGCTCCGCGGTCATGGCTGGTGTCCTTCCGCTGGCCGTCAGTTGATCCTATGCAGCTACCCCGGAGGCTCCTTGTCCACCCCGCGGGCCGGGCTACCCTGAGCTGTGGCAAAGCGGGTGCTGCGTTGAACAAGGTCCTCGGCAGCGGACTTTCCGCGCTGGGCTGCCTGCTGGCGGCCGCCGTCGTCGTGGTGGCGATTCCCGCGCCGCACGCCGCCGAACCCGTCACCGTCAGCTACCGCTCCGACCAGGCCCGACTGGCCCGGCTGGCGCCGTACCCGGCGGTCGCCCCGCGCGGCCTGCCCGCATCCTGGCAACCGGTTGGCTCCGGCCTGACCGTGGGCGGCGCCAACGGCGCCGGCACCGTGACCTGGGCGCTCGACTACATGACCCCGGACGGCCTGCTGGCCTCGCTGGAGGAGACCAACGCGGACCCCGCG
>DAIOWL010000197.1:8474-9649 GCA_036758545.1 Streptosporangiaceae bacterium
GTCACCGGCAACGCCACCTGGCCCGAACTCCGCCAGCTAGCCGCCTCCCTCCACCCGGCATAACCCCGCCAGCTCGCCAGCGCGGAGTACAAACAGTCACATCAGCACCACCAGCACCGCGTTCCCGGTCAGCCAATGTTGATCATGACGATCGGTCCGCTGCCGAACGCAATGAAACGGGGAATCCACTGCGCCAGAACGCACTGGATCCGGGGTTTCATGACGTTCCAGCTGGTCCGGGGCCGAAGGACTCCTGGCATGTCGGCGCCTGCCAGCCCGGCGCCCACCCGTTGGTATCACCGGCACCTTTAATCCCTCACACCTCAGCCCAGAACGTATGAGAGTGGCACTCTGCACCTTCTTTTGTGCACAGCGCCACACTCATGACAAGCGCGGGGCCGCTACGGTCACTGAAGTCCTGATCGCGCTGCCGTGCCCTCATCAGTGTCGGCGCGCGGCTCCGGTACCTGGGCCTCGGCTAGCGGTTCCGCGGGCGGTGCGACCTCGTCCGGTGTCCGCGGGGTCCTGGCCGGCTCTTCCGTGCCGGGCCGCCGGTCGTCGAAGGTCACCTCGACGTGCTGCTCCGGGCGCCGCTGGTTCTGCAGCGCCTGCAGGGCCATGCTGGCCCGGTCAGCCTCGGTCAGCGGCGGCTGGACGATGCTCCGCGGCCAGAGCTTGCGGGCTAGCACCACGTTGATCTCGGCGCAGTACACGGTGACCTCAACCGCGAGGTAGATCCAGGCCAGCAGCCCGAGCACAGTGCCGAACACCCCGTAGATCGAGTCACTGTGCAGGAAGTGATGTACCAGCCAGGTACCCAGGACCTGCAGCACGGTCCACAGGATGCCGGCGGTGATCGCGCCGGGCAGCAACTGGCGGGTGGGCACGCCCTTCGCGGTCAGCGCGCGGAAGGCACCGATGTACATCCCGGCGTTGAACGCCGCGGCCAGCAGCCCAGCCAGGATCACCGCCCAGAAGCCCTTGAGCAGGTAGGTATTAAGGCTGGCCAGCCCGGTCGTGACGATCACGCCGCCGCCGAGCAGGGCGATGAACAAGAAGGCACGCCCGAGCCGCTGGACGAACCCGGGCCGGGCGGGCCCGGGCAGGTTCCAGACCTGCGCCATCGTGAACAGCCCGGCCTGGGCCAGGCCGGTGGCGCCCCAGATCAGGCCGGC
>DAIOWL010000198.1:0-3271 GCA_036758545.1 Streptosporangiaceae bacterium
CCCGCAGCCGGGTCATGTCCTGATCGGTCCCGCGCGGCCGCCCGGCCGTGACCAGTCCGTCCGGGAGATCGCCGGTGAGCGCGGCCAGTTCCGCGTGGGTCAGCGGCGCGAGCGCCCGGCCCAGGCGCTCGTCAAATTCACCTTTGGTCAGCCGACCCTGGACATACGCTACTTTGAGCGCGTCGATCGCCTGCTCACGGTCGGCGCGCGAGGTCCGTATGCGGCCGTGGCCATAGCCATCCGGTGCTGCCGCCGTCTGGTCCGCCGGTCCTGTCGCCACGGGTACCCCCTCGCCAGAGGAACGCCAGCACCCAGCGTAACCCGTCGGCTCGCCAGGAGGTACGTCCCGGCGCCTGCTGTACCGGTTCCTCACCCCACCGCGAGGCCCCTGTCCATTGACACTAGTCGTACATGTATTCGATAATGATCGACATCAGATGCTGATCTCTGAGCAAGATACGAGTCACGCGGCTACGGTCCGGTGAGCCCGCTCGTAAGCAATCGTTAACCTCTGGAGGGCGATCGGCGACCCCGATGCTAGATCTTCCCAGGTCAAAAGCCATAAACGAGACTATCGACCGACGCCGGGCCAGACGAGGCGGTACGGCGCGCGTTCCGTTCGCTCAGCGTGCCGGCCAGCCCGGGCGCAGTCGGCGATCATCCGCCGCATGCTCGATGACCTGCGGTGATGAAGCCATACGATCCCGTTCCGCGGCGCCCGCCGCTGGTGCCGGCGGGAGACGGCCCGGCCGCCACCCATGTGAACACATTCCGAGATCAGTTGAACCCTCTGCGTTGCTGCCACGTATCAGGGTTGCTGGTCGTTTTGTCCACGCAGATGTTGCGGTGATCGGCTGTATCCGGTTCCGCACTGCGACTTCTTGTCGCACAATGGACCGCGAGGCCAGCACGAAAGGGACGGCCGTTCCGGGCTTCTCCGGGGCGGGAACGTGCGGAGGTGTGATGGTTCGCGGGCCGACATCCGGTAACGGAGCGCGGTCGCACGTGTACTATCTCGACTCGGCTGGGCTGGCCTCTCCGCGTCCGCGGCCCCGCGCCCTGGACACCGAACTGGACCCGCTGCTAACGGACCTGCAGGCCGACGGGTCGCTCGCGGCCCGCCCCGGGATCGGCGGCAGCTGGCGGGGCGCGGGCGGCCGGTGGCTGCTGTGGCCGCTTCGGGTGGTGCTCTGGACGGCGCTGGTGGTCGTCGCGTTCCGCGGCATCACCGCGATCATCTTCGGCTCCTCTCCGGCGCCAGCGGGCGGGACCGGCACCGCGAACGCTACCGGGGTGTTCCCGGTTTCCCTGGCTGAGGCGTACGCCGCCGAGTTCGGCCGGGTCTATCTCGGGTTCAGCCCGCAGAGCCTGGGTCAGCGGGAACAGGCGCTCGCCGCCTTCGTGCCGCCCGCCGTCTCGGCCGCCAACCCGAGCCTGGGCTGGAACGGCATCGGCCAGCTCAACCTGCAGTCTTTGCAGGTCGCGGGCATCAGGGTGCAGGGTCCGAAGCACGCTGTGGTCACGCTGCTCGCCCTGCTCAACGGCCAGCTCATGGAGCTGGGCGTGCCGGTCGCCGCCACCGGCAGCGGGCTGGTGGTCAGCGGCGAGCCCGCCTGGCTGCCCGCGCCGCCGCGGATTTCGCCGCCGCCCGCCCCGCGCGGTTCGGACCGGGTGGCCCAGAGCCAGCTCATGAATGAGCTTCCGGCCTTTTTCCAGGCCTACGCCAGCGGCGATAGCCGCGCGCTGAACCGGTTCCTCGCCCATGGTGCGTCAGTGGCCGGGCTTGGCGGCACGGTGACGTTTGACTCGATCGGCGCGCTTCACGTCCCGCCGGGCGGCGCCAGCCGGCAGATAACGGTGACCGTGATATGGCAGGTCCCTGCCACTGAACAGCCAGGATCGACCGCGGGAAATCTAGGGATGGCATCGAAACTCGAGATGACGTATGGTATGTCGGTTGTCGACCTTCAAAGCGGCAAATGGTATGTAAAAGAGATTGGTGCGTCGACCGAGGCGGTGGGAGCCCAATGACCACGACAGGGCCAGCTGACGTCGGCATGGCCGCGTGCTCCCATGCCGTGGCGGACCCGCTTGTCCCGGCCCGGCCCGGCTTTCGCGAACTGGTCTCCGTCTGGCCCGCCTCCGGCGAGCCGACCGTCGTCCGGGCTGTGTTCCCCGGGTCGGTCTCCTTCAAACCTGCCGTCGACCGCATGACGGGCCGGTCTCGCACGCGCCAGCCGGACCCCCGCCCGCCCGCCTCGACGCAGACCCAGCGGCCCGCCCGGGCACCCGGTCAGCCGTGTCCCCGGTCGTCCCCGCTCGCGCATCCGGTTTACTTGTACCTGCTCGAGTGGCCTGCCGTAGCACTACCTGGATGGTCAATTGATCCCGGAAGGGACATGTTATGCATACTCACCTCACCGCCGCGATGGCTCCAGTGGCCTTGAGTACGCAGGGTCTCGTTACCTACCTACAGGGTCTGTTCGGGCCATTGTTCCTTGGTATCGTCGGGATCGTAGCGATCTTCTTTCTCTTCACCCGCGAAATCACCCGATTCGTGCAATTCATCGTGCTTGCCGTAGCCATTGCGGTAATCTTCTACACGCCAGGCATCGTACATACGCTTGCCACCGGCATAGCGAACGCGCTCGGAGTCCACTGATCCCGAATCAGAAAAAGGAGCGCGCTGCTAGTGGATCTCCCCACTTATACGAATATCTGGCGGATCGAAAAGAGGCTTTACAAGCTCTACGATTTTCGATTGCCAGCACCCTTGCCGATCACCTGGATCGGAGTTTTCGTCGGGATCACGGTCCCTTACGTGATCTTCCTCATTGCTGTCGGTTTGCCGTTCAACCACAACTTGGTATGGCTTTACATACTTCCTCCCGGAGTCCTTACCTGGCTCACGACCAGACCGGTCATCGAAAGCAAGCGGCTGCCCGAACTGGTGAGTTCGCAACTGCGCTACGTCGCCGAGCCGCGGAGCTGGTGCCGGATGGCGCCGTTCGCGGAGAAGGACGAGATCCTGGTGACGGCGCGAGTGTGGCACAGTCATCCGCCCAAGGCCCGGCCGAAGAGGGCGAAGAGGGTCCCGGTCAAGGCCCGTTCGGCCATCCGCGAGCCCCAGATCGCCGCGGTGGAGGCGGAGGAAGTGGCGCCAGCCGAGGCGCGTTCGGTCGCGGCCTGGCGGGCCGTTACGCGCCCGCTGGCCGCGCGCCGGACAGCCTCGCCGCCCGGTACGTGGGGCGTACCGCCGGCGCGGGCCAGA
>DAIOWL010000198.1:3308-9613 GCA_036758545.1 Streptosporangiaceae bacterium
CCTGGTCGCACGCCCGAAGGCAGCGCCGTTGGTCGCTGCGCCGCCGCCGCCGCCGGCCGCCGCGCCGCCGGTCACCGCACCACCAGTCACTGCGCCACCGGCCGCCGCGCTGCTTGTCCCGCCGGCCGAACCCGCCCAGATGCCGGTGCAGGAACGCGCGCCGGCTCGCCGGGCTCCCCAGCGCGCCAAGGCCCAGCCTGAAGCGCAGCCCGAGGTCGAGCCGGTGGCACGGCCGTCGTGGTCTCCCTGGCCACACGGGCCCGAACCAGATGCTGTGAAGGGCCAGGCCGTCGGCCAGGTGCGCGGCACGGATCAGCCCTCGGCGTGGACCGCCCCGCCGTCGGCCGGGGTGCCGGACGCCAGGGCGCTCGAAGTCGCGCACGACACCGACACCGGTTTCCACGGCCTAGACGAAACGCCGGCCTCCTTCGGCCCGCCGTCCTGGCCCTCTCCCCAGGCCAACCTGCTTCCGCTGGTCCGTCCGCGCCCCGAGCCCGTCCCCTTCCCCGAGGCGGGTCCGTTCCCGGAAGCCACTGCCTTCCCTGAGGCAGGCCCGTTCCCGGAAGCCGGCCCGTTCCCCGAGCCGGAGCCCGCGGCCAGCACGGATCCCGCGGCTAGCCCACAAGGCCCGGCCAGCCCCGACCCTGGTTCCCCGTCGCGCTCCGCGCCCTGGACCGGGCTGTCGCGTCGGCACCTGTCCGGCCTGATGACCAGCCTCGTCCGCAAGCCGGACCGTTCCCCCCGCTCCCCGCAGCCACCCGTGGAGGATTCTGCTCAGGCCACCAGTCCTGGTCGGCCGCAGCCGCCCACGGCGCCGGCCAGGCCCCGGGCGCGCTGGATGCTGCGCGCCCAGCCACACCCGGCATCCGCCGCGACCGGCGACCAGCCCGCGGCAGCCGCCGCGGGGCTACTCGTGCCCCTCGCCTCCGCCACCCAGGCCGAGGCACCCCAGGCCGACACACCCCAGGACGAGGCACCCCACCCCGACACGCCCCAGGTCGAGTCGCCTGAGGTCACCCCGCCCGAACCCGCACCCCAGGCGCCGATCGCGCCCCAGGTGGTCGGCGTGGAGCGGGAGCGGGACCGGCCGGTGCTATCCATCGAGCGGGCACTCAGCGGCCCCGGCAGCCGCGACGAGTCGAGCTGGCGACGCCAGGTCAAGGTCGTGGTGGCCGGCGGCCAGCGGCCGGGCAAGCGGGACCAGGAAGGGCTGGATCGCGACCGGGCCAGGCTGCCGCTGGCCGGCTCGTACCGCATCGTCGTGCTCGGCTGCACCAGGGGGGCCGGCCAGACCCTAACCGCCCTGATGACCGGGCACGTCCTGGCCGTGGTGCGCGGGATTCCCGTCGCGGCGCTCGACCTGACCCCCGGCCCCGCCTCGCTGGCTGCCCGCCGGCCGCAGGCCGTCTCGGTGCAGGCGCTGCTCGCGGGCCAGGAAGCCGAGCAGCCCGCCGCCCGGGTCGACGTCGTGGCCGACGACGGCGGCGACTTCCCGCGGCTCGCCGACATGCTGGCCGAACGGTACCCGCTGACTATGATCGACCCGGCGCCAACCGGCCTGACCCGGGTGCTCGCCCGCGCGGACCAGCTGGTGCTGGTCGCCCCGGCCAGCCCGGACGCCGCCACCTCGCTGGCCAACACCCAGCAGTGGCTCGATGGCCACGGCTACGGCGAACTGGCCGCCCACGCGGTCACGGTCGTCAACGGGGTCAGCAGGCGGACCAGGGATGACGTGCTCAGGGCCGAATCCGTGGTCAGGGGCCGCTGCCGGGCCATCGTACGGGTGCCGTGGGATGATCTCCTGTCATCGCGCCCCAGCCCGAACCACGCCAGCCCGGACCACGCTAGCCCGGACCAGGCCGACCTGGACCTGGCCAGCCTGGACCAGCAGGCGCCGCTGCAGCCGCAGACCAGGCTGGCCTACACGGCCCTGGCCGGCGTGCTGGTCACGAGCCTGGCCGCGATACACCCGGGAAGGAACCTAGGTGAGCACGCGGACTAAGGGGTCGCGGGGTTCCCGGGGGCGCTCCCGGCTGGCTATCCGCTACTTCGACGACCGGGTCCTGCTCACCGACACCCACGCGTGGGCGTATTACCGGGTTCCCTCGGTGTCGTACGAGTTCACCACCGCCGAGGAACGGGAGGCGCTGGCCACCAACATCACGGTCGCGCTGGCCGCGATCAGGATGGCCGACGCCGAGGTGCACCTGCGCATCGCGCACCGGTCCTACCCGGCGCACACGTGGGCGACCGGCCTGGACGCGACCTCGGACGGGGGCCCTGGCTGGCGGGACTACCTGGAGCAGACCTACCAGCACGTGTGGGCCAAGGACTTCTGGGCCAAGGAGATCTACCTCGGGGTCCGGCTGGGCCAGCGCGGCGTGCGCGCGCAGCTCTCCGGCGGCGTGCTCTCCCAGTTCCGCGGCGTCTACGCCCGCGGCGAGAAGGAACTCGGAATCAACGACGAGGCGGTCGGCACGGCGGAGGTCGCCAAGTGGACGGAGAACGCCGAGCGGCTCGGCCGGGCGCTGAACGCGAGCGCGCTGGCCGCCAGGCACGCGTCGGCCGGCGAGATCGCCTGGCTGATCCAGCACACGCTCATGCAGACGGCGGGGGAGCCGCTGCCGTCCGCGACCAAGCGCAGGCGCTGGGGCTCGGGGGAGATCGACACCCTCTTCGAGGGGCAGGTCCACAACGGCCGAACTCTCCTGCGCCTCGAGCACATGTCCGGAGAAAGTTACGCCGCTTTCCTGTCGTTTGCCCGCTTTCCGGATTTGATGTCCTTTCCCGACGGGGAACCGTGGCTGCATTTCGCCGATTCGCTGCCGTTCCCGCTGGAGATCAGCTCGCGAATGAAGCTCATTCCGCCGGCCAAGGCGAGCAAGGACGTCAGCCGCCGCCTCGCGCACGCGCGCGACATGGACACCCATATCCGGGAGGCGGGCGCGGAGGCGCCTATCGCGCTGGCCGAGCAGATCGCCGCGGCCAGAATGCTCGAGCACGGCATCACCAAGGAACGGCTGCCTTTTGTCTACGGCTGGCACCGGCTGATCGTCCCGGCGCCGACAAGGGACCTGTGCGTCCGCCGGGTGGAGGCGGTCGTCGAGCATTACCGCGATATCGGAATCGACGTGGTCAACTCCACCGGGGATCAGTTCTCGTTGTTGTGCGAGGCGCTGCCCGGTGAGCGGATCCGGCTGAATTCTTATGTGCAGCGCCAGCCGCTTTACACGATCGCGGGCGGAATGCCGACGGCGACGGTGGAACTCGGCGACCGGGCGGACGAGAGCGCCGGCTGGGTCGGCCCGTACATCGGCGAGACCCTGGGCCGGGCCCGGTCCGTCGTGCATTTCGACCCGCTGCTGGCGGCCGCGCGCAACCGCCCCACCGCGGTGGCCATCACCGGCGAGCCGGGGGCCGGCAAGACCACGCTGGCCATGCTGCTGATCTACCAGCTGGCGCTGCGCGGCGCGACGGTGGCGGTGATCGACCCCAAGGGCGACGCGGAGACGCTGGTGGAGTACCTGCAGCAGCAGGGCCGCAAGGCCCGGGTGCTGCCGCTCAACTCGGCCGCGCCGGGGCTGCTGGACCCGTTCTCGTTCGGCCTGGACCTGTCCGAGAAGCGGACGATGGCCACCGAGACGCTGCGGCTGCTGCTGCCGCGGATGAGCGAAGAGCGGGAATCCGCCATGATCCAGGCGGTCGGCGCGGTGGCCGGGACTGACCGGCCCAGCCTGGGCCGGGTCATCGACCATCTGGAGCAGTCCGACGACCCGGCCTGGAAGAACACCGGCGCGGTGATGCGGGCGGTCTCGGAGATGCGGCTGGCCCGGCTGTGCTTCGCCCCGGCGGCGGGCGAGCAGATCGACGCCGAGGGCTGGACCACGGTGTTCACGCTGGCCGGGCTGACGCTGCCGGACACCAAGACCGGCCGGGACGACTACTCCTACGAGCAGCGGCTCTCGGTGGCCCTGCTCTACCTGGTCTCCCAGTTCGCCCGCAAGCTGCTGAACGGCATCGACCGCAGGCTGCCGAAGGCGATCTTCCTCGACGAGGCCTGGGCGATCACGTCTACTCCCGAGGGCGCCAAGCTGGTGCCCGAGGTGTCACGGATGGGCCGGTCGCGGAACACCGCGCTGGTCCTGGTCTCGCAGAATGCCGGTGACCTGCTGAGCGAGCAGGTGACCAACTGCCTGTCCGGGGTGTTCGCGTTCCGTTCGAGCGAACGCGCCGAGGTGGCCAACGTCATGTCGCTGCTCGGGGTCGCGCCGTCGGACGAGCACAAGGCCGTGCTCCGCTCGCTCGGCAACGGCGAGTGCATTTTCCGTGACATGGACGACAGGGCCGGCCGGATCGGGGTCGATCTGGTCTCCTCCGAACTGCAGGACTGGATCGATACCAACCCAACCCGGGTCAAGCGCAGCCAGGCTGACCCGTTCGCACGCAGGGAACCCAGCGCGGACGAGCCGTCCGCGACCAGCTCGCGAGTGGCGGAAGCGTCCTCGTAAACGCAGAACCAGGAGCTCCCTAACGATGGCTAACTCACCGGCCGCCAGGCCCGGGCGCCGCCTCACCCGCTGGGTTCTCCGGGTGCTGCTGCTCGCGGCGGCGATGCTCGCCATAGCCACGCCGGCCTTCGCCGCCGGTCACGCGGCGAACCACGACCGTTCGGCCCATAACTACCGAACGGACCAGGTGGCTGCCGCCCCGGCCACCCTCACCGCCTCCCTGACCCCGGCCGCTCCCCAGCAGCCTGGCGGAGTCTGCCAGGTGCCCGGCATCGGCGACATCGGCGGCCTGGTCGGGCTGTGCAACCAGGGCTCGAGCGGGATCGTCGGCGACCTGAACAACATCTGCCAGCCGTCGCTGCCGCAGCCCGAGCAGGCCACCGGCGGCATCAACGCGATGGTCCAGCCGCCGGGCGCGGGGACGGGCGGCCAGACGCTGTACGACAACTACGGCGTGGCCGGGCAGTTCTGGGCCGCGCACGGCCTGCAGTGCTCGGATATGACGTCGCTGATCGGCAACAACGTAGCCGGGATGGTCTTCGACGCGGCGAAGTCCATCGACCGGGTGACGATCACCGTGTACCAGTCGGCGGCGGGCAACAACATCCTCACCTGGCTGCAGGACGCGGTGGACCGGCTGATCAGCGCGCTGGGCAACGCGATCTACTTTCCCTACCTGGCGCCCGTCGTCATCCTCGGCGCGGTCTGGCTGGCCTGGCAGGGCCTGATCCGCAAGCGCGCCACCCGGACCATCGAGGGCACGCTGTGGATGGTGGTGGCCTGCGTGGCCGCGATCGCGCTGATCGGCCGGCCCGCAACGTTCACCGGGATCGGGACCACGGTTTCCAACGGCGTCACCGGCGTGCTGAACACCGCGTTCTCCAAGCTGCCCGTCCCGGCCAGCAGCAACTGCCTGCCGGTGCAGCAGGGCGACCCGCAGAGCGTGGCCGGCAACTTCGCGTTCACCTCGGGCAACGCCCTGGTCGACGAGAACGCCAACGAGCTGTGGTCGGTGCTGGTGTGCAAGCCGTGGCTGTACGGGGAGCTGGGCAGCACCGCGTACGCGACCAGCGCGGGCGGCCAGCAGACCGTGGTCAACAAGTACGGCCGTCAGCTGCTGTGGTCGCAGGCGATCGCGGCGAACGAGACGCCGAGCACCGCGCTGGTCCAGGCCAAGCAGTCCACCTACAGCGGCATCGCCAGCTCCATGCAGCAGCAGGACCCGGCCGTTTACCCGCTGTTCCAGGGCAACCAGTGGACCACCCGGCTGGAGATCGCGTTCGCCGCGATGTTCGCGGCCCTGGTGGCCGGGCTGCTCATCTTGCTGATCGCGCTGACGTTGATCGTGCTCAAGCTGGGCTTCCTGCTGCTGCTGGTGGCGGGGCCGTTCTTCCTGATCGTGGGCACGCATCCCGGGTTCGGCCGGGTCATCGCGATCCGCTGGTTCGAGATGCTCGTCGGCGTGCTGATGAAATCGGCCGCGGTCGCGATCGTGCTGTCGGTCCTGCTCTACTGTTACTCGCTGATCATGGGCACGGCGGACGCCGTGCTGCCCTGGGCGCTGAAGATCTTGATGATCGCGCTGGTCACGGTGGCGGTGTTCATCTACCGCAAGCCGTTCTCGCACCTGTTCTCCGCGGTCGGCTACGGCACCCTCGGCTCGACCGAGCGGGCCGAGTACAGCCTGCGCGAGGCGAGTCACACCTTCCGCCGGTCCACCCTGGACGCCGCGACCGCGGCCGTCCCCGGGATGGCGGGCTACCGGGCCGCCCGCTGGGCGCGCCGGAACCCGGGACA
>DAIOWL010000199.1:0-9586 GCA_036758545.1 Streptosporangiaceae bacterium
CGCCCGGTCGTCGCGTCGAGTACGTGCGTGGACAGCGTCACAGGTTCAGCATTTTCGTCATGCGCAGGCGGGTGATCTTCCTCAGCTCCTCACGTACGACGGTCCGTTCGGCTTCATCGTCATGCTCCAGCCGAGCCCGGAGCTGCTCCAGCATCTCCTGGCCGGACAGGCCGCTGGCGCAGATCAGGAAGATATGACCGAAGCGCTGCTCGTAGGCCAGGTTGCCGTCCGCCAGCCCCTGCCGGACCTCGTCGCTGGCCGCCGCCGCGCCGGACTGCTCCGCCGCCGACATCCCGCCGCGGACGGCGCGGTCGCCGATGCGGGGGTGCTCATTCATGGCCTCGACGATATCGTCCCAGCTCAGACCCTTGAAAATGGTGTCGACCGCGGTGAGCAGCGTGGCCGGGTCCGGGTACGGCCTGCCGTCGGCGATTGCCTTCGCGAAGGTCGTGGACGCACAGCAGGCCAGGGCGGTCCGCTCGGCGTCCTGCGCTGAGGCAGCGTTGAAGGAACCCAGGGTGGCGGACGCCTGCGGGCTCACGTTGGCCATGCCGACATCCAATCAGGTGCCACCGGAAGCCGGGTAGGCGCCGCCGGCTCATTCGCCGGTAACCTCAACAAGTGCGTTTGTAGCTTTCGCTAAACGGCGGCGGTTAGGGTACGGGAACGCTTCACCGTGGGGAGGGTGAGTCCGTGCGGGTCAGGGAACTGCTCGACGTGCCCGATCTGGGACTCAGGCTGCTCACTGACGTCGCGGGCATGGACCGCGCCATCGTCCGCGTGTACACCACCGACCTGCCCGACCCTAGCCGTTACCTGACGCAAGGGGACCTGGTACTGACCGGCCTGATCTGGTGCCGCACGCCCGGCGACGCCGACCGGTTCGTTTCGGCCCTGGCTCGGGCGGGGGTCGCGGCGCTCGGCGCGGGCGAGGCGCTGGGCAAGGTGCCGGACGAGGTGCTCCAGGCGTGCGGGCGGCATGGCATGCCATTGCTCGCGGTGCCGGCCGAGACCTCGTTCGCCGCCGTCACCGAGGAGGTGGGACGGCGGCTCAGCGGTGACCGGGCGACCGAAATGACCCGGGTCCTCGGCCGTCGCAGGCTGCTGCTGTCGGCGGTGGCCGACGGCGCCGGCCTGGATGCGATGTTCCGGTTGATGAGCCGGGAGCTCGGAGCCGAATGCTGGCTGCTGACCGGGCTCGGCCGGGTCATCGGCGGGACCGGCCCGTCGCTGCCCCGGCCGCTGGCGCTCCGGCTGGCGTGCGAGTACCTCAGGGCCGACCGGATGCCCGCCACCGAGGTCAGCGTCGTGGGGGAGGGCGCGGGAACGTACTCGCTGTTCGGGGTGGGCGGCGAGCCGAGGATCACCGGCTGGTTCCTCGCCTGCGCGGGCAGCGAGCAGGACTGGCCACATGAGCTGCGGGAATCCGTGGCCGAGCTGGCCACCGACGTGGCGCTCGAACGGGCCAGGCTGAACGCCGCCCGCACCGGGGACGGCAAGCTGGCCGAGGCGATCGTCACCCTGCTCGCGTCCGGGGGTGGCGACGGCGCCGCGCCGGCCGAGATCGCCTCGCTGATGCGCGCGGCCGGGCTGCCGCCCGACGGCCGCTACCTGGTCGCCGCCGTGACCGCGGAGGCGGACCGGGTGACCGGGCCGAACGCCGAGCGCTGGCGCTGCGACCTGGCCGGCGAGCTGGTATGGCCAGCCGCGGAGGACGCCCTGGTCGCACCGCTAGGCGACGAGATCGTGCTGCTGGTCCCTGCTCCCGGCGACAGGGCCCCGGAGGAGCCCCCGGACCAGCCCCACGATGAGGCCCCGGGTGAGGGCGCCCCGGCCGCGCACCGGCTCGCCGCCGCGATCCGCGCGGCCCAGCCGGTGGTGGAATCGGACCGCTCCCGGATCAGGCTCGCCGTGGGGGTGAGCGGGCTGGCCGAGAGCGTGACCGCGCTGTCCGGCGCGCTGCACGAGGCGGGCAGCGCGCGGCGGCTGGCCGCGCTGCGGCTGACCGGGCTGGGCGGCACCTCGGCCATCTCGGTCGTGACCAGCGACGAGGTGGCCTCGCACGAGCTCCTGCTGGCCACCGTGCCGGCCAGCGTGCTGCGCTCGTTCCGCGAGCGCCTGCTCGGCCCGCTGCTGGCCTACGACGATCAGCACCGGGCCGAGCTGCTGCCGACGCTGCGCGAGTTCCTGGCCTGCTCCGGATCGTGGAACGCATGCGCGCTCAGGATGTACGTCCACGTCAACACCGTCCGCTACCGGATCAGGCGGATCGAGGAGCTGACCGGGCGCGACCTGTCCCGCCTGGACGACCAGGTGGACTTCTTCCTCGCCCTCCGGATTCGCTAGCTTTGTCCGGGTGGTGGTGATCCGGGCCGGTTCGGCGGCGGACGCGGCGCAGATCGCGGAGGTGCAGCGCGACAGCTGGTTCGGCGCGTACGCGGGCATCATCGCCGGCGAGATCATCGACCGCGTCACCGCTCTCGACGGCGGCGCCCGGGTGCGGCAGTCGTTCAGGACCCGGCCGTGGCAACGCATGATCGTGGCCGTTCCCGACGGTGAGGACGGCGGCATCGTCGGCTACGCGGCCTTCGGCCCGGAGACGGACGTGCTGGGCGCGCCGTGGCCGCATCCGCTGAGCACGGACGGCGAGGAACGCCGGGTCGCCGAACTCTACGCGCTGTACGTCCGCCCGGCCTGGTGGTCGACCGGCACCGGGCGCGCGCTGATGGACCGGGTCCTGGCCCGGTCGGTGGCCGCCGGCTACTCGGCCGTCACGTTGTGGGTGCTGCGGGACAACCGGCGCGCCCGCCGTTTCTACGAGCGGGCCGGGTTCGCGCCGGATGGCGCCACCAACGTGCTCACCGGCCTCGGCGATGTCCGCGAGTTGCGTTACCGCCAGCAGCTATAACCAGCGCTTCCGGGAACTAGAAGATCTATCTCTTGGACTTCTACAAGGGTGTGCGGCAGGCTGGCATGGAAGCGATACGACAGGAGGGATGGTGTCATGACGGACGCCGCGGCAGTGGCCGCAACCTACTTCGACGCCTGGAAGGCGCGGGACTTCGGCCGGCTGCGTTCGGTGCTGGCCGACGACGTGGACTTCGCCGGGCCGCTCGCCCGGGTGCGAGGCGGCGACGACTGCCTGCGCGGGCTGCAGGGCATGGCGCAGATCATGACCGGCCTCGACGTGCGCAGAGTGTTCCATGACGAGCCTGACGTGCTGACCTGGTTCGACCTGTCCACCAGCGTGGCCGACCCGGTCCCGGTGGCGAACTGGATGCACGTCGAGGACGGCAAGATCACCCGCATCAGGGTGGCCTTCGACGCCCGGGGCATCGCGGGCGGGTCCTGACCCGGGAGCAGTCACCACGGGCCCGTTCGGCCTCATTTCGGTCCAATGCCGAACGGACCGGCACTATCGCCACCGGCACCAGCCTGACAACCTGGCTGTATGCCGCGTCGCCTGGTCCAGCTCTTCGCCGGCCTCATCCTGTACGGGGTCAGCGACTCGATGCTGCTGCTGGCCGGGCTCGGCGTCGACCCGTGGGACGTGCTGCACCAGGGTCTGGCCCGGCGGACCGGCGTGCCCGTGGGGACCTGGGCGATCATCGTGGGGGCGGTGGTGCTGCTGCTCTGGATCCCGCTGCGGCAGCGGCCCGGCCTCGGGACGTTGTGCAATGCCGTGCTGGTCGGGGCGGTTATCGACGTGGTCCTCGCCGTGGTGCCCCCGCCGCACGCGCTCCCGGTGCAGGTCGCCGTCATGGCGTCCGGGGTGGTGCTGAACGGCGTCGCCACCGGCATGTACATCGGCGCGGGCCTGGGCCCGGGCCCGCGGGACGGGCTGATGACCGGGTTCGCCGCCCGCGGTCATTCGCTCCGCGTGGTGCGCACCTGCATCGAGGCCACGGTGCTGCTCGCCGGCTGGCTGCTCGGCGGCACCGTCGGCGTCGGCACCGTGGCCTACGCGGTCTGCATCGGGCCGCTGGCCCACATCTTCGTGCCCCTGTTCAGCCGGGAGACGACCGGAGCCGCGTCAGGAGCGCGACCGTAGCGTGGCCACGCCGTCGCCGGCCAGGTCGTCGTCCGCCTGCTTGCGGCCCGTCATCGCCATGACCAGCGACAGGATGGGGCCCGACACCTCGGGGCCGGTGCCGTGGCTCCAGTCGGCATCGGTGGCCCGCAACGTGAGCCCGGCGATGCGGCTCTTGGAGCCGATGAGCAGGTTCGAGCCCTTGTAGAAGTCCGCCACCGTCACGACCGCGTCGGTGGGGTACTTGTGCTGGATGCCGAGGGCCCGGCGGATGTCCTCGCTGTGCACGATCGTCTCGCCCAGCCAGGTCTGGGTCGGGCCCGGCGGGTGCTTCACCGAGGTCACCACCGACTCGAAGTTGGCCAGCGTGTCGGCCGGGGTCGCACCCCGGTTCGCGGCGACGCCCTTCTCCTGGACCTTGTCGAAGCTGAACCCGGAGCCGATCATCTTGCCGAAGAACGCGGGCGGCGTCAGCTTGGCGCCCGAGGTCATGTGGGCCAGCACGTCGCGGACCGTCCAGTCGCCACACAGCGAGGGCCTCGCCCACTCCTCGGTGCCTAGGTTCCGCAGGTCGTCCGCAAGGGCCTTGCGCTCGGCGTGCACCGTCGGCCAGATATCCATATGTCCTCCCCCTTGGGCAGCCGCGCCGTCGCGTCTGACCTGTATTGTTCGGTTACTGCTAAATTAGTTAAGGACCGAATAAGCCGCAAGCGTATAGTTTCGCGGGTGCGGCAGGCAAGGAGCGTTATGCAAAACCGGCTGCGAGTGCAGGCCTTCTGGGCCTGCGCGAGCGGCCGGTGCAGCTTGCACGGACAGCAGCCTCAGCGGCTCCTTTGCATAACGCGACGTTGTAAGGACACGGCACGGGACAGAAGGTGACGTGCGCGATATCCAGAAGGTCCTGGCGGCGCTGACCTCACCGGTCCGGCGCGAGATCCTGGGCCTGATCTGGGACCGTGAGCTGTCGGCGGGGGAGATCGCCGCGGCGTTCCCGGTGACCAAGCCGACCATCTCCCAGCACCTGGCCGTCCTGCGCGAGGCGGGCCTGGCCGAGAGCACGGCGGTCGGCACGTCGCGCCGCTACCGCGCCCGCCAGGACGCGCTCCGCGGCCTGCGCGCCGCGCTCGGCGGGAGCGCGGGCCGGTGGACCAACGCCGATCACGACCCGGCGTCCCCCGAACGTGCCTCGGCGGACGTGCGCACCACCCCCGTCGTGGTGGCCAGCACGGACGTGGACACGAGCCAGGAGGTGACGTTCGCCGCCTTCACCGACCCCGCGGTCTACTCCCGCTGGCTTGGCGTGCCCGTCACGCTGCGGGACAGCCGCTTCGCCTGCACGATGGAGTGGGGGACGAGCGTGCGCGGCCGGTACGAGCTGGTCTGCCCGCCCGAGCTCATCGTGATGCGCTGGGACTTCGAGGACGACAACGTGCCGGTCCCCGGCGGCGAGATGACCGGCTACCTGCGCATCCAGCCGAACGGCCCGGGCTCGCACGTCGAGGTGCACCAGCTGGTCGACTCGCCCGCCCAGGCCACGTTCATGGAGGGAGCCTGGGCCATGGTCCTCGGCCGCCTCAAGTCCGGCGTAACCCGCGCCTCCGACCCGGCCGAGCCGATGCCTTCTCGCCCCTCCCGCCCCAAACTGCGCCTGCCCACGGATTAGCTCCATGATCATGGGCAGTTTCGACCGAAGAACGACCGAATCTACCCGTGATCATGAAACGCACCTACGTCAGGCAGCGCGGACCGTCGTGAAGGCCGCCTCGTAGGCAACCGCGCCACCGCGCCTGGCCACGACGTGGCGGCGGCCGGGCCGCCCCTTCGCTGGCGCGTTCAGGCCAGAAGCCAGCATGCTCGCGTTCGCTAGTACTCCCTCGATCCAACCGGGGTTGCCGGTGAACGCGCCGGTGCTGAACTGGATCCGCTCGGCGATCCGGAGGCAGCCGGTACTGTCAAACGCTGTGCCGTGCTCCAGGTAGGTGATGCCGATCGGCCAGTGCCGGGTGACAAGCTCCTCCGCGTGCTTCAGGTCTGGCAGCTCGCGACCGACGGCTTGCTCGATCTTCGCCTCGAGCGTGTCCCGGAACACGCTGTCACCGGAGGACCGCAACGTGGCCCAGTAATCGCTGTTTGAGCTGTCGCAGTAGAAGTAGATGGTCCGTCGGCGGGTGTCGAAGTACAGCTTCTGCAGTTCGTTGTCGGTCACGACGCAGCAGCCGTCGAGATCTGAATCCTGCCACCACGGCTCGCGGAAGGTGAGGAAACCCTTGAACAGCGGCACCGTCACCAGATCGGGTAGCCAGCCGAACACCTTCGGGTGCACCGGCAAGCGGAGCGAGAGCAGCTCCGCCGGCGGTATGGCCAGCACGACCTGCTCGGTTACCCGGTGCAGGCGGCGCCGGTCGCTGGTGAGAAACTCCAGGTCGAGTCCCTGCGGGCAGGTCTCGGCCGCGACCAGCCGCGTCGAATGCAGCATGGTGACACCCTGGTCGACCAGGTAGTCGCGCAACGCGTCGACGAGACCGGTGAACCCCGTAGCCGGGGCGACCCACGCGCTTCGATGCGCCGCGCTGCGGAAGGCCTCGGGATGAGTGCTGATTACGTCCATGCCGCCCGCGACAGGGAAACGGCGGTCCCGGATCGCCTCGTAGCCCGTGAGCGAGCAGAAACGGTCGGCCCTGGCCATTCCCAGCGGCCCGGCCAGAGCATCGTAGAAGCTCCCCTGGCCGTCGAGCCCGGCCAGGTCCATCGCCGAGAACTCATCGGCCTCCGCCTGGCCCGACTGGTACTTGATCGTGAAGACATGCGGCGCGGTGTCGATCCCGAAACGCGTGACCAGCGCATCCAGCCGGGGGTGCAGACGCGGGCTGTACCGCCCGGCGCCAAGCTCACAGACGTGTCCGAGGCGGCCTGTATAGGTGTGCAGCCTGCCGCTGCCCGGGCTCGCGTCGACGATGGTGATGTCCGCGGCGGCGGCGGCGCCAGCGTCGAGGAGGCTGAGAGCGACGCTGAGGCCGCCGATTCCGCCACCGATTACCGTCACCGGAATGGGCCGCAGCCCGATGGTGCCGCCGGCGGCAGCGGGGCTGAACTGATCGCTCATCATTGTCGTCCTCGCAAGACAATCGGAACCTGACAATCTGATGATGAACGGCTCAGCCGCCCGGCGCCCTGGGGAGATTCCCTAAATGACGAGCACCCTAGGACCGCGAGCGGGGCGCGGCCACCCGTCCCGGGGAACGCACGTCACGCGGGCCGGATCTGGGTGAAGGCGGTGGCGTAGGCCGCGGCGAGGTCGTCCAGATCGGCCGGGCTGAGCACGGTGGACAGGTTGATCATGCCGCGCGGCGTGGTGTAGACGCCGTTCAGCAGCAGGGCCAGGTGCAGGTCGGCCAGCTGCTCTGGTCCGTCCAGGTGCACGTTCATGATCGAGCCCGCCCGGGTGACCTCGGCGGGCACCCCGGCCGCCGCCGCGCCGGCCAGGATCTGGTCCGCCAGCACGGCGGCGGAGTCGTTCAGCCGCGCGATGGCCGCCTCGTCCAGGTGCCGCAGCGTCATCGTCCCCGCCACGGCCGCGGCCAGGTGGCCGTTGAAGGTGCCCGCGTGCGTCACGTAGGCGGGCGTCATGGCGGCGACCGTGAGCTCGAGCAGGTCGGCCCGGCCGCCGACCGCGCCGATCGGGAAGCCACCGCCGATGATCTTGCCGAGCAGGGTCAGGTCCGGCGTCAGCCCGAGCCTGCCCTGCTCGCCGCCGAACCCGTTGCGAAGCCCCTGCACCTCGTCCAGCACGAACAGCACGTCACGGTCCCGGGCCAGCGCAGCCACCGCGGCCAGGAACCCGGGCGCGGCCGGCCGCACGCCGCCGGCGCCGAGGAACGGTTCGGCGAACACCGCGGCGACGTCGTGACCGGCCCGGCCGAGCAGCGCGGTCACGGCGTCCAGGTCGTTCCACGGCATCCGGACCATGTCCGGGGAGCCGGGCAGGAACAGCGTCGCACTGCCGTGGTACGCGCCGTCGAACATGAGCAGGCGTCGGCGTCCGGTCGCCCGTACGGCGATCCTGGCCGCCAGCAGCGCGGCCTCGGTACCGGAGTTGGTGAACCGTACCCGCTGCACCGAAGGCACCCGGGCCGCCAGCAGTTCGGCCAGCGCGACCTGGTAGGGATGCGGGCTCGCGAACGCGTACCCGTGCGGCAGCAGATCGGCCACCGCCTCGGTGGCCGGGGCGAAGGCGCTGCCGTGCACCATCGCCGTGTAGTTGTTGACCAGGTCCAGGTAGACGTGGCCGTCGACGTCGGTCAGCCGGGCGCCGTGCCCCTCGGCGATGATCACCGGGTAGGGCGGGTAACTGGTCACGGCCCGGGTCTCGCCTCCGGGCAGCACCCGCCGGGCCGCCTCGAACGAGGCGGCCGAGCCCGGCGTGCGCTCACAGTAGGCGCGGACTAGCCCGTCGTCCGCGCTCGACGGCAGGCCGACGACATCCTCGGCGGACCTCACCAGCCGCGTTCGCGCCACTCGCCGAGGTGCGGGCGCTCCGTTCCCAGCGTGGTGTCGTTGCCGTGCCCCGGGTACACCCAGGTGGCGTCCGGCAGCTGGCCGAACAGGCGCTCGGTCACGTCATCGATCAGCGACGTGAAGTCCTCGGGCGAGTTGGTCTTGCCCACGCCGCCGGGGAACAGCGAGTCGCCGGTGAACACGTGCGGCGAGTCGGCCAGCTTGCCGCCCGCGTCGTACAGCACGGCTAGGCTGCCCGGCGTGTGCCCGCGCAGATGGATGAGGGATACCGAGCAGTCCCCGAAGGTCAGCACCTCGCCGTGCTCAGCGCGGTGGCCGACCTCGACCGGCAGCTCGTCGGCGTCTGCCGGGTGCGCGACCACCACCGCGCCGGTGCGCGTCTGCAGCTCGGGGAGCGCCTGCCAGTGGTCATAATGGCGGTGCGTCGTCACGATCGTGCCGACCGGCGTGTCGCCGATCATCTCAATCAGCCGGCCTGCCTCGTTGGCCGCGTCGATGAGCAACCCCTGGCCGGTGCTCCCACAGCGCAGCAGGTAGGCGTTGTTGTCCATGGGACCCACGGCTATCTTGGTCACGGTCAGGCCGTCGATGTCCCGCGCGTCGGACGGACCGCCGACACGTACGTCTCCGGTATAGGTCACTTTAAAAACCTTATACCGAACGGGCTGGCGATCCGCGCCAGCGCCGCCACTTCGCCCCCGCGGGGCGTGCGCCGACCGGGCTGGAGGCCCTCGTGAAGATACTCGTCCTGGCCAGCAAGCACGTGCGCGAGCTGCTGACCTACCGGGAGTGCGCCGACGTCATGCGCGAGGCCCTGGCCGGGCTGGCCCGCGGCCAGATCCAGCAGCCGCTGCGGACCGTCGTCCGGCCACGGGATGCGGTCGGCTTCATGGGCCTGATGCCGTCGTACTCCCCGGAGCTGGGCTACGGGCTGAAGGCGCTGGTCATCACGCCAGGCAACCCGGCCGCCGGCAAGGACGCGCACCAGGGCGGCGTACTGCTGTCCGACGTCCACACCGGGGAGCCGCTGGCGCTGATCAA
>DAIOWL010000200.1:0-3467 GCA_036758545.1 Streptosporangiaceae bacterium
GAGCGACGACTACAACCCCGCCGGCCTGGTCCGGGACGGCGTCGTCGTGGTCACCATCAACTACCGGCTCGGTGCCCTCGGTTTCCTGGCCGACTCGGCGCTGGCCAACCGCCCCGGCGGCCCGTCCGGCAACTACGGCCTGATGGACCAGCAGGCTGCGCTGCGCTGGGTGCAGCGCAACGTCCGCGGCTTCGGCGGCAATCCGGGCGACGTGACCCTGTTCGGCGAATCGGCGGGTGGCCTGTCCACACTGGCCCAGCTGGTCTCGCCGGGCGCGCGCGGGCTTTTCCAGCGGGCCATCGTGGAGAGCGGGACCTACCAGCTGACCCAGCAGCCCCTCGCCGCCGCCGAATCTGCCGGAAAGACCTTCGCGGCCAAGGCCGGCTGCGCCAGTAACACAGCGGCCTGCCTGCGCCGCCTCCCCGTCTCGACCATCCTGACCGACGAGGACCCGTCCGGCTACACCCCGGACGTCGACGGCGCCGTGCTCACCCAGCCGGTCAAGACCGCGCTGGCCCGCGGCCAGTTCAGCCGCGTGCCCGTGGTCATCGGCACCAACCACGACGAGTACCGGCTGTTCGTGGCGGGAATCCAGCTCCTCGGCGGGCGGGTAACCGCGGCGAACTACCAGACGATGATCGCCTCCACGCTCGGCGTGTCCGCGGCCATCGCGGGCGCGATAGCCGCGCAGTACCCGCTCAGCCGCTATCCCAGCCCGCCGGTCGCGCTCGGCGCCGTCGGCACCGACGCGATCTTCGCCTGCCACGCGCTCACCGCCGAGCAGTCGCTGGCCCGGTACGTGCCGACCTACGCGTACGAGTTCAACGACGAAAACGCCCCGGAGCTCTTCCTGCCCCCGGCCGGTTTCCCTTACGGCGCGGCGCACGCGTCCGAGCTGCCGTACCTGTTCGGTCAGACCGCCATCCCGCACCCGGCCGGCTTCTCCGCGGCCCAGCTGCAGCTGGCGGCGGCCATGAAGCAGGACTGGACAAACCTGGCCAAGACCGGGAGCCCGGCCCCCGGGTGGCCGAAGTTCACCGCCACCAGCCAGCGGATACTGTCCCTGGTCCCGCCCGCCCCGCAGGTCGAGACCGACTTCGCCGCCCAGCACCACTGCGCGTTCTGGGCGCCTGAACCCTAGAAAGGCGACTCCTCCGCAACCCGTGACACTCGCGTGCACCCTGGTACAGGCGCGCATCGTGAGACAGCCAGCCGCGAAAGATCGTGGTGGATTCGGGCTATGTGGTTGATCCGGTGCACGATAGACCCCCAAATCAACCATGAAGCCCGAATCAACCACGCAAATCTAAGATCACCCCACCGGTGAGCGACTAATGAGCCACAGTCCCTACACCTGCACCAGAAAGCACTCACGTATCGGGCGCCGCCGAACCTTAGCGGGACAACGCTCAACCAGACAGCGCCTCGCGGGCCTTCCTGATCTCCGAGCGCCGCGCCGAGTCGAGGTACTCCTCGATCCGGGTGATGTGCCCGTCCCGGACCTGCAGGTACATCGCGGCGTGCAGCTCGACGTCGGCCCCGTTCGGCAGCCGCCCGCGCAGCACGTGCTGCTGCAGCACGCCGTCGGCGGTCGCCGCGCGCCGGATGACGTCGTAGCGGAGGCCGGACAAGGCCCGGTGCAGCCCCTGCAGCACCTTCAGGTTGTCATCGACCGACTGCTCGAGCAGGTCGTCGTTGTGCCAGATCACGGCATCGGGCGCGTAGATCTCGCGCAGCGTGCCGAGGTCTCCGGCCTCTATCGCGGCAAAGAAGCGGATGACAAGTTCCTCGCTCATGACACGTGCCTCCTTACGTACCCAGCGCGGCAATGGTTCGCTCGTAGCCCCAGTCGCGGCCGACCGGCATCGGGAAGATGACCGGCAGGTCCACCCCGGCGGCCCGGTACTCCGCCAGCCGCGCGCCGACCCGGCCGGCGTCACCCCAGGCCACGAACCCGTCGGCCACCTGCTGCGGCACCAGCGCGGCCGCGCCCGCCCGGTCGCCGGCCAGCGTGAGCTCGCGCACTCCGCTCAGGTCAAATCCCCCGTCCAGCTCCCCGAACAGCCGCGGCACGGCGGGGTGCAGCACGTAGCGCGGAACCACGGCGCGCGCCGCTGCGGCGGCCGCGGCCGGGTCGTCGGACAGGCAGCAGTGCACCACGCATACGATCTCGACCGCCGCCGGATCCCGGCCGGCCGAAGCCGCGGCCGCGCGGACCACGCCCGCCGCCGCACCAGCCTGGGCCGGCGTCATCAGGTTGAGGATCACGCCGTCGGCGATCCGGCCCGCCAGGGCGAGCATCCGCGGCCCGAGCGCGCCCAGCCAGACCGGCAGGCCGGCCCGCACCGGCGGGCTGTCCAGCGGGATCATCCCCGTGCGGAACAGCTGGCCGTCGTAGCCGGTGCCCCGGTTGAGTACCGAACGGACGACTTCCACGTACTCCTCGACCATCCGGAGCGGCGCCAGCGGGGAAAGCCCGAACCTGGCGTTCATCACCGCGTTTCCGACGCCCAGGCCCAGGATGAACCGGCCGCCTGCCGCCTGGTCCAGCTGCGCCGCGGTCTTGGCCGCCAGCACCGGCGGCCGCAGGGCCGCGTTCGCCACCGCCGTTCCCACCGGCACCCGCGTGGTCGCGGCGACCACAGGATGGCACAGTGCTAGCGCGTCGCCGTGCCCCTCGGCCACGAAAACCGCGCCGAACCCGGCCCGTTCGGCCGTCCCGGCCAGCTCGCCGATCGCCGCCGGCGGCAGCCCGCTGTGCGACGCGATCGACAGGCCCAGCCCGCTCACGACTGCACCTGCTGCCCGGACAGCTGAGCCCGCAGCTCCCGCTTGAGCACCTTGCCGGTCGTCGTCCGGGGCAGCGCGTCGGTGAACTCCACGCTCTTGGGGCACTTGAAGTGCGCCAGCCGGTCCCGGCACCAGGCGATGATCTCCTCGGCCGGGACCGCCTGGCCGGCGGCCGGGATGATGACGGCGTGCACGGCCTCACCCCAGGTCGGGTCTGGCCGGCCGAGTACGGCCACGTCGGCGACGGCCGGGTGGCGGGCCAGCACCGCCTCGACCTCGGCCGGGTAGATGTTCTCGCCGCCGCTGATGATCATGTCCTTGGCCCGGTCGAGGATGTAGAGGTAGCCGTCGGCGGTCAGCTTGCCGATGTCGCCGGTCCGGTACCAGCCGCCTTCGGCGAAGGCCGCGGCGGTGGCCCCGGGATCCCGCCAGTATCCGGAGAACAGCGGCTCGCCCCGGATGAGCAGCTCACCGGCCTCCTCGAAGCCCAGGTCACGCCCGTCCGGGTCGACGATGCGCACCTCCCAGCCGAACGACACCCGGCCCGCGCTGCCCAGCCGCGGGTGCCCGGGCTGGTGGTCTTCTGGCGCCAGCAGGCTGATCATGGACTGGCTCTCGGTGTTGCCGTAGATCTGCCGGAACCGGCAGCCGAACGCCGCCACCGCCGCGGCCAGCGA
>DAIOWL010000200.1:3567-9585 GCA_036758545.1 Streptosporangiaceae bacterium
TGCCGTAGATCTGCCGGAACCGGCAGCCGAACGCCGCCACCGCCGCGGCCAGCGAGGACGGGGTGATCGGCGCGGTGCCGTAGGCGATCTCCCGCAGGCTGGACAGGTCCGCGCCCTGCTGTCCTTCGCTGGCGCGGCGCCGGATCTCGGCGACCAGCATGTCGATCAGCGACGGGCCCGCGGTGAAGAACTCGATCCGGTCCGCCTCGATGGCGTCGATGACCGCCGCCGGGTTGAACGCCGTGTGGATGTAGACGGTCCCCGCGGTCAGGATCGCCTGCATGCACTGGCCGAAGCCGCCCAGGTGGAACAGCGGCAGGATCTGCAGGTGGTGTGACCCGGCGACCTGATCGCCGATCTCGATGGCGAAGTCGGCCACGCTCATCATCAGCGCGCCGTGGCGCAGCGGGATGGCCTTGGCCCGGCCGGTGGTGCCGCTGGTGTGCACCAGCGCCAGCACCGTGTCGCCGGTGAGGGCGGGCCGCGGCGGAACAGGCCCGGAGAGCCCGGTCAGCGCCGCGCCATCCAGCCAGCCCTCCGGGACCGGGCCGCCGCCAATGACGACCCGGGGGAGGGGTCCGGGCCAGGCGGCCTCGACCAGGCCGGCGAACTCGGCGTCGGCCGCGATCGCCTTCGGCTCGACCAGGGCCAGCACCTCGGTCAGCTCGCGCGGCGACAGCCGCCAGTTGACGAAGGCCGGCGTGGCCCCGGCGCGCATCAGCGCGAACGCGTGCACCAGGAAGTCCGCGCTGTTCTTGGCCACCACCGCCACCACGTCGCCGGGCCCGGCACCAAGCCCGGCCCAGCCCCCGGCCCGGCGTTCGGTCTCGGCGCGAAGCTGCGCGTAGGTGTACGCCGCGCCCCGGTCGTCGACCAGCGCCGTCAGCTCAGGCCGCACGTTGGCGCGCCACTCGATGACGTGGATCCAGCTCTGCATCCCGCGAGTACCTTTCGTCCGCACCGTATCGTTGCAGAAAACAACTTCTGTGGGACAGACCATGCTCGATCTAGCCTCCGTGATCAGCCAGGTGCGGCGCGGCATGATCCCGGCGCACGTCTACGCCGATCCGGAGATCTTCGCGGCCGAACGCGACCGGCTCTTCGCCCGGTCCTGGATGTTCGTGGCGCACGAATCCGAGATCCCCGATCCCGGTGACTACGTGGTCCGCCGGGTCCTGGCCGACTCGTTCATCGTGGCCAGGGACGAGGCCGGCGTGATCCGGGTCATGTTCAACATGTGCCTGCACCGCGGCATGCAGGTGTGCCGGGCCGAGCTGGGCAACGCCTCGCACTTCCGCTGCCCCTACCACGCCTGGACCTACCGCAACGACGGCCGGCTGGCCGGGCTGCCGTTCCACGAGGAGGCCTACGGCGGCGAGGACGGCTTCGCCCGGGCCGGCCAGTCGCTGCTGCCCGCGCCGTCGATGGGCACGCACAACGGGCTGATCTTCATCAGCCTGGACCCGGACGCGCCGGCGCTGGCCGACTACCTCGGCGACTTCGCGTTCTACCTCGACTTCTACACCCGGCAGAGCCCGGCCGGCCTGGAGCTGCGCGGGCCCCAGCGGTGGCGGATCAAGGCCAACTGGAAGATCGGCGCGGAGAACTTCGCCGGCGACAGCTACCACACCCCGCACACCCACGCCAGCGTGGTGGACATCGGCCTGTTCCGCGAGCCGAAGGCCAGCAAGCGCAAGGAGGGTGCCCTCTACCAGGCCGGCCCCGGCGCGGGCACCACCTACAAGCTGCCGCCAGACGGCGGCTTCGCGGATCAGCTCCGCTACGTGGGCTACCCGGACGCGATGATCCCGGCCATGGCGGCGGCCTGGTCGGACCGGCAGCGGGCGCTGGTGGCCGACAGCGGGTTCATGCCCTCGGCCGCGACCCTGTTCCCGAACCTGAGCTTCGTGCACAACTGGCCGCAGATCGACGCGGACGGGACCGTGGCCCCGTTCATCTCGCTGCGCCAGTGGCAGCCGGTCAGCGAGCGCGAGACCGAGGTCCTGTCCTGGTTCGCGGTGGACGCGGCCGCGCCGGAAGACTTCAAGCGCAGGTCGTACACCGCCTACCTGATGTGCTTCGGCAGCTCCGGCATGTTCGAGCAGGACGACGTGGAGAACTGGGTGTCGATCACCGACATGGCCGCCGGGTCGATGGCCCGGCGGCTGACCCTGAACAGCCGGATGGGGCTGACCTCCGAAGGCAAGCCGGTCAAGCCGCCGCTGGCCACGTTCGCCGGGCCCGGCGTGGCCTACCAGGGCTTCGGCGAGTACGGCCAGCGGCACTGGCTCGGCCAATGGGCCGACTGCCTCTCCCGGGAGACGCAGTGACCGCCGGCCGGCCGCTCCCGTACGGCGACCCGGCTCACCTGGCCGCGCACCAGTTCCTGGTCGAGGAGGCGGCGCTGCTCGACGCGGCCGACTTCGCGGGCTGGCTCGGCCTGCTGTGCGAGGACATCCGCTACCTGATGCCGGTGCGGGTGACGACCGCGCGTGGCGCGGGCTTCGACTCCCTGGCGGATATGGGCCACTTCGACGAGGACATGTACGCGCTGCGCAAGCGGGTGCAGCGGCTGGCCACCGACCACGCCTGGACCGAGGACCCGCCGTCGCGTACCCGGCACTTCGTCACCAACGTCAGGACGTTCCGCGCCGAGGGTGAGGACCTGCGGGTGGAGTCGGCGCTGCTCCTGTTCCGCAGCCGGGGGGACACGCGCGAGCCCTCCCTGATCTCGGCGGGCCGAACGGACCTCCTCCGCGCCACCGCGGACGGCCTCCGCCTGGCCCGGCGGGAGATCACCGTGGACGAATCGGTGCTGCGCACCCAGAACCTGGCGGTGTTCCTCTGATGGCGGACGAGATCCGGCTGGCGAATGAGTTCGGCGAGGTCGTCGTGGAACGGGTGCCGACCCGCAACGGCGCCCGGCTGCGCATCTCGGTGCCGGCCTCCGGCCGGTCCATCATGCTCTGCCCGCTCGAGCTCGAGGCCCTGACCTGGCAGGACCACGACCTGTTCTCCCGCCTGCTGCAGACCCCGCACGGCCCCGAGGACGAAGCCTTCCCGGACGAGACCGCCTCCACCCCCCACCCCCCGGACCCGGCCGCCTCCACCCCCCACCCCCCGGACCCGGCCTGATGGGCTGGCTCGACGGCAAGCGCGCGCTCGTCGCGGGCGCGGGCTCCGGGATCGGCCGCGCCGTGCTGGCCGCATTCGTTTCCGAGGGAGCTCAGGTCGGCGCGCTGGAACGGGACCCGGCCAAGGCCGCCCGGCTCGCGGCCGAGCTTCCGGACTGCGTGACCGCCCGCGGCGACGCCACCGTCATGGCCGACACAAGGGCGGCCGTCGAGGCCGTCACGAGGTCGTTCGGCGGCCTGGATGTCCTGGTCAACTGCGTGGGCATCTTCGACTTCTACCGCGGCCTGGCCGACATCCCCGACGACCAGCTCGACGCGGCCTTCGACGAGATGTTCGCCGTCAACGTGAAGAGCCAGCTGGTCACCGTGCGCGCCGCCCTGCCCGTACTGCGCCGGGCGGGAGGCTCGGTCGTGCTGACCGTGTCCACGTCCGGCTTCTACCCGGGCCGCGGCGGCGTGCTCTACGTGGCGTCGAAGTTCGCCGTCCGCGGCTGCGTGATCGCGCTGGCGCACGAGCTGGCCCCGGAGGTCCGGGTCAACGGCGTGGCGCCGGGCGGCACGCTGGGCACCGAGCTCACCGGCCCGGCCAGCCTGGGCCTGGCCGGCCGGGTCCTGGACGCGGCCGAGGACCGCGCGGAAGACCTGCGCCGCCGCACCCCGCTGCACGTCGCGCTCAACGGCGAGGACCACGCGGGCAGCTACGTCTTCCTGGCCTCGGACCGCGCCCGCGGCATCACCGGCACCGTAGTCCACTCCGACGGCGGCGCCGGCATCAGGTAAGGGGGTAACGGACGCGCGTGCCGCGGACCCGGTGGAACGCCATGAAACCCCGGATCCAGTGCGTTCGAACGCCGTGGATCCCCGGTTTCACTGCGTCCGGCGCGCGACCCAGGCGGCGATCAGGTCGGCGGCCTGGGAGCGCGCGCCGTCGGGCTCTTGCAGGTAGTGATCGGCCCTGATGAACTCCAGCGTCTTGTCCGGCGCGGCCAGCGCGTCGTACAGGGCGCGGGCGTCGCTCTCGAACACGCCGGTGTCCGCGGTGGCGTGGATGACCAGCGCGGGCTGGGTGATCCGCGCCAGGTGCGGCGCCGCGGTGCACTGCGAGGTGCGCAGGCTCCACATCGACAGCCAGCTGCGCAGCGTGCTCACCGTGCCCACGCCGAACACCCCGTAGTTCGCCCGCATCGGGTCGCCCAGGTAGCACCGGTTCGGCTGCCGGTCCGACGGCTCGATCGAGGGGTCGATCATGCGCAGGTCGGCCCAGCTGCGGGGAACCGTGAACAGCCGGTCCCTGGCCCGCGTCCCGGCCAGCCGGTCCAGCTCCGCCAGCGCCCAGCCGGTGATGCGCTCGTTGCGGTCGCGCTGCGCGGCCCGGTAGCGGCGCTGGAAGTCCGCGCCGAACGGCGGGCCGTTGCCCGGGTCGAACGGGTCGAGGGCCGGGTCGGCCGACAGCGGATCGCTCTCGTCGGTAACCGAGGCGTCGAGCCAGGCCGTTAGGACTTCCGGTCGCCCCGAATGCGCGGCCAGCGCCACGTACAGGTCGCCCGGCGGCAGGTCCTCGACGGCCGGCAGCGGCCGCATCCCGGTCACCGGCCGGACGCTGGGCTCGGTCGCCTGGGACTGGTACGCGGCCATCAGCGAGCCGCCGCCGGAGTTGCCCAGCAGCACCACCTGCTCGGCCCCGGCCTGCTCGCGCAGCCAGCGCACCCCGACGCCGATCTCGGCCAGCGCGTGGTCCAGGAGAAAATGCGCCTCGTTGCCGCGGAACCTGGTGTTCCAGCCGAGGAACCCGAAGCCTCGTTCGGCCATGAAGCTGGCCAGGTAGTGCTCGGAGAAGTCCACGTTGTAGTGGGTAGCGATGAACGCCACCCGCGGCTGGCCGGACGCCGGGCGGTGGTAGATGCCCTGGCACGGGTGACCGCCCGCGCCGGCCCGGCCTACCACTGGCGACGGCAGCCCGACGAACTCCCTCACGATCCCGGTCACTGGCCACTCCGATCCCCGCGCCCAAGCGCGGAACTGCCCCGGCGCGGAACTGCCCTGGCCTAGCCGCACCCGCGCCCTGGCGCGGAACTGAAACTGAGTTTAGATTTAGATCTGACCGCTAGGCCAGAGGAGGAACGTACATGGAATGGCGGAACGAGGAGTTCGACCTGGGCGGCGTCAATCACCTGGCCCTGGTCTGCTCGGACATGAAGCGGACCGTCGAGTTCTACACGCAGGTACTCGGCATGCGGCTGATCAAGACGCTCGACCTGCCGAACGGCCAGGGCCAGCACTTCTTCTTCGACATGGGCGGCGGCAACGCGCTCGCGTTCTTCTGGTTCCCCGACGCCCCCGACGCGGTGCCCGGCGTCTCCGCGCCGGTGACCGTGCCGGGCATCGGCGAGTGGACCAGCGCGGTCGGCTCGATGAACCACATCGCGTTCAACGTGCCCGAGGAGCGGTTCCTCGAGTACCGGGCCAAGCTCAAGGCCAAGGGCATCCGGGTGAGCCCCATCATGGACCACGACGACAGCGAGTTCGGCGTGGCCAGGGAACTGCACCCCGGCGTGTTCGTCCGCTCGTACTACTTCCAGGACCCCGACGGCATCCTGCTCGAGTTCGCCTGCTGGCGGCGGGTCATGGGCCAGCCCGGCGACGTCCGGCACGAGCCGAAGACCGCGGCCGACCGGACCGGCGTGCGGGTCTAGCCCGTTGCTGTCCCTGGTCCACGTCCTGGAGTGGCGGGCCGCGGTCCAGCCCGGCGCGATCGCGCTGTCCGACCAGCAGGGCGCGGAGCTGACCTATGCCGGCCTGGCCGCGGCGGCGGCGCGCTCGGCGGCCGGGTTCGCCGCGGCCGGAATCGCTCCCGGCGATGTCGTGCCGGTCATCGCCAGGAACC
>DAIOWL010000201.1:0-9517 GCA_036758545.1 Streptosporangiaceae bacterium
CCTGGAGGCTCTGGTGGAAACCCTTGCCCTGGCGGGACACGCTCCCGCCGCCATCGACCTGAACCAGCCTGGTACGTACCTGAATTGGAACGTCTTCACGATTTCCGTGGCGAACCTGGTCCTGATCGCGGTGATGGTCGCCATCTTCGGCGTCGCGCTGCTGCTGCCGTTCCCCAGGGGCCGCGGCGAGGACGCGGCCGTCCCGGACCCAGTGGCCGACCCGGGCATTGCGCCGGGTGACGAGCGGATGTGGACGGCGCGGGCCCGCCGCAGCGCGCTGACCTCGCTGCCGCCGCACAAGCTGCTGCCGGACCGCCAGCCGGCCTACGTGGCCTCCTGGGTGTACGTGTTCGGCGTCGCCTCGCTGGCCGCGCTCGGCGTGGCGATCGTGAGCGGCTTCGCCATCGCGATCGGCGGCACCGACTGGTGGCACACCAACCCGGTCGGGCACTTCTTCAACAGCCTGCACCTGTGGAGCGTCGAGCTGTTCATGGCGCTGCTGGTCATCCACTTGTGGGGCAAGTTCTGGATGGCCGCCTGGCGCGGCCGCCGGAGCCTGACCTGGATCACCGGCGTGGTCGCCTTCCTGGCCTCGATCGTGGAGTGCTTCACCGGCTACCTGTCCCAGCAGAACTTCGACTCGCAGTGGATCGCCACCAACGGCAAGGACGCGTTCAACGCGGCCGGCATCGGCGCGTTCTTCAACCTGATGGACTTCGGCCAGATGCTGCTGTGGCACGTCGTGCTGCTCCCGATCATCCTCATCGCCCTCGTCGGCGCGCACGTGCTCCTGGTCAGGATGCGCGGCGTCAGCCACCCGCTGCCGGTCAGCCGACCCCACGGCCTGGCCGCCAGGCGCGCGGCCGCGAAAGCCGACCGGGCGGCGTGGCGCGGGCCGACCCGGCGTTACGACATCCTGAAGGAAGGCACCGTCGCCACGCTGGTCATCCTGGTGCTCACCTTCGGCCTGGCCGCACTGCTGTCCTCGCCGAACATTCCGTCGGTCACGGTGAAGAGCTGGACCCAGGTCGACCCCGGCGGCTTCCTCGCCACCGCGGCCACCGAACTGAACGCAACCAGCGGGACCGCCACCCTCGGGCCGCCGTACAACAGCGGCGGCGACGCGCAGCGGGTCCTGATCGCCCCGGGGAACTGGGCCGGGATCCGGCAGCCGATCGACACGGCGCAGGTCTACGTGCTCGGCCCGCTGTCCAGTGCGACGGCCAACGACCCGGCGCTGGCCGCGGCGCTGGCCACCTACAAGGCTGCCCCGGCCGCCCTGCAGAACAAGTGGGCGACCAATTACGTGAACGCGGCCCCCAAGGTGAAGTTCGTCAACGGTCACCCGGTGATGCCGCCGGGTAACTACGGCCCGGTCCCGGCCATGCTGGCCACCGAGCTGACCCTGGCCCGCAGCGGCGCGATCGACACCGACCTGCTCGCCCAGCGCCAGTTCTACGGCTCCGACTTCACCAAGCCGCTGCTGTTCCTGGCGGACGGCGAGTACTACAACAACCTGGCGGCCGCCGAGCACCTGACCGGTGACCAGTGGGGCGTGATGAACGAGACCGGCAGCTATCCGGGCCAGCCCTGGCTGTGGCTGTTCCAGATGTGGTACCACATGCAGCCTGGCTGGGGTAACTCCGGCAACATCGACCTGATCGCGATCTTCATGACCGGCCTGGCCACCCTGCTGCTGCTGTTCGTCCCGTTCATCCCGGGCCTGCGCGACATCCCGAGGTGGATCCCGGTGCACCGGCTGATCTGGCGGGACTGGAACCGGCGGCCGGCCGGTCCGGTGGACCAGCCCGGGCCCCAAGCGGAGTCCGCCGCGCAGAAATGACACCCGTAAGTGACTACCGGCAGGCAGCTGATCGTCAAGAGTGACCACACCCCCAGGCTCTGCAGCTCTGGCTGAAGGGCTATGGGTCAGTGGCCGGACAGGAAGATCTTCCGGGCTTGCCTCCGGCCTGATGACAGCCGCACACGAGATCGGCGCCGCGCTGGGAGTCGCTGAGGACCTTTACGGCACGGTACATCTCATTCGTCGAGACCGGCCGGTCCGAGAGCTGATCCTGCGTATCGGGGACACGCTGCGAGTGCCGCTGCCCGAACGCAGCACCCTGCTCGCGGCGGCCGGCTTCGCACCGTCTTTCCCCGGGTCACCAGCTGGGATCGCAGGCAATGGAACCGGTTAACCGCGTCACGGCGGAGACTGGCCGCCGCTGACCAGCGCGGCGGTGCCGGCTACGTTGCCGTCGCGGGTCATAGTCTCCGCCGCGTCAGCCTGCCCGAGCACGTACCGGTCGAAGAAGGCCAGCGTCACCTGGGCCAGGAGGCGCTCCACCCGATTCGTTCCCTCGTACGGACTCAGGTGGCTTGCGCCGAACAGGTCCAGGTAGTACCTGGCACTGCCGGCGTCGGCGCGGTAGAGCTGAAGGCTCATCCACGGTGGGTTGATCGTATCCGCGCTGCCCTGCGTGAACAGCATCGGCGGTTGCCCGCCGGGGAAGTACCGCCCGGGCATCGGCGGCCACTCCGCCCCGGACAGCACGGCTACGGCCTTGAGCCGGCGATCGGTACAGCAGGTGTTGGCCGCGAGGGCGGCGACCGTGTCGCCGCCATCGGACTGGCCGGCCGCGCCTATCTCGTGCGGGTCCAATAGGCCTGAGAACGGGTCACCGGGTCGCGCGCTGAGTGCGAGCAGCCTGGTCAGGACGTAGGACATGTCGTGTGGCTGGTTCACCAGGTCCGCCTCGTATGCCTCGGCGCCGAGGTGGCAGCTGGTGCGCGGGAAGTTCACGGCGGCGACCACGTATCCGCTGCTGGCCCAGGCCCGTAGCAGGTGCGAGTACGCGCGGGGGCACTGCCGGAACCCCGGGGCGAACAGCAGCAGCGGGAACGGCCCGGCGGGACCGCGGGGCCGGGGATACCAGATCTGGGTCACCAGGGTGCGCTGGCCGAGATGCTGGCCTGCCGGTCCTGTGCGGGCGGCCTCGGTAAACGTCACGTGCCGCTCACCGGTCTGGTAGCTGCCGGCGCCGCCAACGGCGGCAGCTGTGGCCGGGGCGGGGGCGGGTGTCCGCGTCTCAGGCGCGGCCGAGGCCGCGGACACCGATGGCCTGGCCGCCTGCTGCTCCGGCTGGCCCCCGCAGCCCGATATCAATGCGAGCACGACGAGAGCAGTGGCGACGATCAGCCTGGTGTCCCTGACGGCCGAAACCACGACTAGATGCCTGCCTCCCGCGCTTGCCTGGTCCAGGCAAAGTTACCCGAGCCGGCCCGGACCCAGGGCTGGGCTCGTCCCCGGTCGCTTTGGCCGGGCTGGCTTAATGTCTTTTTCATTCACGCCCATAGCCTCGGAATTGACTCGCCAGTGAGCGGACCGCAGAGACAGCTGGAGGCAGGACGCGCATGGACGGCAGCATGATCAGGTACGCGTTCCTGGCGGGTGGCGTGCTAGCCGGAGCCTGCACCGTGGCGGCATGCGGGGGTACGTCCGCCGCGGGACATCCGCCATCCACGGCGTCACCGGCTGCCGCAGCGCGGTCGACGGCTGCTGCGCGTAGTACGCCCAGGGTCAACCCGGCGCCTGCCATCCGGAACACCGCGGCCCCGGCCTCGCTGCCCCGGCCTCGGGTCAGGATCTTTCGCGTACGGACCGCAGACGGTGCCCGCGTGACCGTCGCGACCTTCCTCGGCCCCGTCCGGTATGTCCTTCACAACGGCAGCGCAGATCCTGGCCCGGCCGCGTCGGGGCGGGTGCGCGCCGGGCCGACCGTGACCGGCGCCGAACGCAGCCAGCTTCTCGCCGCGTTCAACGGCGGGTTCAAGCTGTCGGCCGGCGTCGGCGGCTACATGCAGGAAGGACACGTGATCAGTCCGCTCCGGCGGGGCCTGGCCAGCATGGTGATCGACCGGTCCGGGAAGGCCAGGATCGGGGTCTGGGGCCGGGGACTGCCCGTGCCGGGCGAGGCGGTCTACAGCGTCCGGCAGGACCTGCGGCCGCTGGTGCTGCACGGACGGCCGACGGCGGAGTCGGCCGACTGGGCGCTGTGGGGCGCGACCCTCGGCGGCGGCGCGTACGTGGCCCGCAGTGCGATCGGCCAGAACGCAGCAGGCGATCTGATATACGCGGCGAGCATGTCTGCCGTACCCGCCGACCTGGCAGCCGCGCTGGCCCGTCACGGCGCGCGGATCGCGATGGAACTCGACATCAACCCCGAATGGGTCCAGCTGGACGCCGCGGGGAGACCCGGCGGCGCGCTCACCGCCGAGATACCTGGCCAGTACCGTCCATCCGGCCAGTATCTCGCCGGATGGGCTAGGGACTTCTTCACCGTCCTGGCCCCGCCCGCCAGTCCTCCGGTCGCCTCGCCGCCTCCTGCCCGGATCAAGCCGTAACAAGCGCATTCAGGACTTACCGGCTGGCCCGTCGCGGGCGGACGCCGCTGACGATGCCGGCTTCGGCGGCGACCGGCTGGAAGCACACCTCGGCCAGTCCCGCATCGCGCAGCGCCTGCTGCCAGAATTCCGGCGTGGCCGGGTGCTCCGGTCCGACGCGGAGGCCGTAGCGGGCCAGGTTCTTCGCGATGCGCCACCATCCGCCGATTCCCTTGGCGGCGAGCGCGGCTACCTTCTGGCGCAAGATGGCACGGTCCCGCCGGCTCCCGCCGCGGCCGAACATCATGTCGGCGATGACCAGGCGGCCGCCGGGACGCAGCCCCTGGGCCGCCCGCGCGGTCAGCGCCCGCTTGTCGGCATCGGCCAGGTGGTGCAGCGCGTAGCTGCTGACGATGAGGTCGGCGTAGGACGGGGGAAGCCGGAAGTCCTTCAGGTCGGTTACCTCGGTCGATACGTTCGCGAGCCCCGCGCCGGCCGCCCGCTGGGTCAGGGCCTCGGTCATCGCGGGCGAGATGTCGACTGCGATGACCGAGGCCACCAGCGGGGCCAAGGCTGTGGTCACGAACCCGCTGCCGGCTCCGAGGTCCACGCATACATCGGACGGCTTCGGCCGCGACACGACAAGAATGCCGTCAAGCACTTTCCCGAATGCCGCCGTCGAAGTCACGTGGTCATGCCATTGCCCGACACGCTTATCCCACTTCTGGCTCACTGTCACCATTGACTCCTGGCTGTCGTCTCCTATTGGCCACCATTGCCTGTCCGGGAACGTTACATTGCGCTTATGAAGCCAGCATGAAGGGCCGTTTTATGAAAAAAACATGAAGCGCATGCCGACGGCCCATCGGCTGTCACCATAAATTTCATGCCGACCGGTATTGGCCTCGGATCGCCCGCGATAACACCATGCTGGGCGGCTGGCTTCATGATGCTGTCACGATTGGCCTGCATTCTTAATTACGTGTGCAGAACGCAGGTCGATGCCGCCCAGCCGGCCGCCGCCGCTCGTCATCGCGGAACTCGGGTTCGGCCCCGCGGCGCGGGCTACCGCCTCGTCGCGTCATGAGGCTCGGTCCCGCGGCCAGGGTCGCCGCCACCGCGACGGGGATCGTCGCCGTCGTGTACGTGCTGGGCGTCATCGTGCTCAACCTGGTGATCTCCGCCCGGCTGACCCAGCAGAACGACAACCGGCTTGCCGACCGCCTGGCCGCAGCCGGCCACGACCCGGACGTGTTCAGCCAGCGCACGCCCCGCACCTTCCGCGGCGCGGGTGACGGCGACACCGATTCGGTGCCGGTTTTCTTCTGGCTGCTGGACGCGCGGCAGGCGGTCGTCGCGCATAGTCCGGGCGCCCCGGCGTTGCCGGCCCGCCCGTTCGGCGGCCAGCAGCCCCGGGACGGGCTCCCGGTCACGGTCACCGCCGGCCGGTCCGACCCGTTCCGGCTGAAGATGACCCGGGACGGCACCGGCTGGCTGGTCGCGGGCCAGAGCCTGACCGGGATCGCGCATACCGAGCGCCTGCTGCTGTACGCCGAGGCGCTGGCAGGGCCGTTCGTGCTGCTGGCCATGTTCTTCAGCTGCCTAGTGGTGGGCCAGCGTGCGCTAGCCCCCGTTGAGCAGTCACGGCGTCGCCAGCTCGAGTTCACCGCCGACGGCGCGCACGAGCTGCGCACTCCGCTGAGCGTGATCAGCGCCGAGGCCGACGTGGCGCTGAGTGCCCCCCGCGACGCCGCCGGGTACCGGGACGCCCTAGCCCGCATCAAGGAGGAGAGCCTGCGGCTGCGGCAACTTGTGGACAACATGCTGTGGCTGGCCAGGTTCGACTCCCGGCCGCCGCCGCCCCGCGACGAGCCGGTCGAGCTGGCGACGCTGGCGCAGGCCTGCGCGGACCGGTTCCGCGCGGTCGGCCCGGTGATCACCGCGGAAACCGCTGCCGGGCCCGCGCTGATCAGCGCGCCGCCGGAATGGATCGACCAGCTGGCCGGGGTGCTGATGGACAACGCCTGCCGCTACGCCGGCCCGGACGGCGTGGTCCGGATCGGCGTCCGGGCCGACAGCAGCCGTATCAGCCTCACTGTCGAAGACAGTGGCCCCGGCATTGCCGAGGCCGAACGACCGCGGCTGTTCGACAGGTTCCACCGCGCGACCGAGCACGGATCGGGCGCGGGCCTCGGCCTGGCCATCGGCGACTCGATCGTCCGCTCGACCGGCGGCCGCTGGCACATCGGCGACTCGCCGCTCGGCGGGGCACTGATGATGGTGACCTGGAAGCAGAATTCCACGCCACACCGGCCCGCCGCGCCGCGGATAACGGCCGGCGGCCCTGGGCGACCGGCCCACACGGCGCACTAACCGGTTACCGGGTGCGTCGGCGTCGAGCCGTCCGGCAGCAGCAGGTCGAAGCCATCCGGGGTGTTGAGTTCGCCTGGCGCGGTGCCCGGTTTGCCGGTGATGCCGTACTGCCACACCAGCGCACCGGTGGCCGGGTCGATCGCGGCCATGCGGTCGTTGTAGTCGTCGTTGGTCATGAACACGCCGCTCGGTAGCAGTTCGGCCAGCGAGGGGTGGTTGAGCATCCCGGGTCCCGACACGGCCCGGTAGCGGTACAAGATCCTGCCATCGCGATTGAACTCGAGGATCTGCCCCGGCGAGGCGTAGTCGGCGATCAGGTACCTGTCCGGGCCAAGCTGCTGCGGATCGGACGGGTAGCTGATTGGTAGCCGGGCCGTCCACACCAGCTTTCCTGCCGGGGTGTACTCGCTGACCCACGACCCGTTGATCTCCGACACCAGCAGGTTGCCGTCGGCCAGCGGCGTGTCCCCGTTCGGCGAGCCCATCGAGGCCGGCGGATGATGCACGCAGGCGCCGTCGGTGCCGATCTGGTGCGCGACCGACCGGTTCGCGTTGATGACCAGCACCCGGCAGTTCTGCGCGTCGGCCACCGCGACTTGCCCGTCCTTCAGCAGGTAAGCGTCGTCGGGCTCGTTCAGGTACCCCGGCGTCGTCCCCCGGCGCCCCGGATGGCCGAATGACCAGATAATCCTCCCCGACGGATACGCGAGCTTGACGATGGTCTCGTTCTGCTCCTGGTTGGAGATGATCGCCGTCCCGTGGTCGGTGAAGAACGCGTCATCGGGGAAGTAGAAGCGCAGCGGATCGGTCGGCAGGCCGGGCGACGGGTACCGCCACAGCACGTGCATCGCCGCGTCCATCAGCAGCAGCCGGTTGTTGCCGCGGTCGGCGATGAGCAGCTTGGCCCCGAAGTACGGCGAGCCCGCCCCCGGCGCGCCCGCGGTTCCGAAGGCGCGGTCAGGGCGCAGCATCTGCACCGCCGAGATCACCGCGCCGCCGGATTCGCCCCCCACGATCCAGGCGGTGGACCCGGTCACCGCGACCGCAGCGTGGGATACCGGCACCTGGAGCCGCCCGGCCGGCAGCAGCCGCCTGGTAGCGGGGTTGAAGGCCCAGATCGCCGACATGGCGGAACCGCCCGCCCCGGACCTTCCGGACAGCTGAGTCGTGCCGAGGCCCGGCGTCGGCCGCCGGGCCGCGGGGCTGTCTCCGCCGGCCACGAACACCTCGCCGTCTACCGTGACCGCGGCAGCGCCCGCAAGCGGCTCGGGCAGGCGGCCGATTACGGTCGCGGTGTGCCGGGCCGGGTCCACCGCCTGGATCACGTTCACCGCCGCTCCGGCATCCGGGCCCGTAATGGCCTGGCCGCCGAACGCGTAGATCATGCCGCCCAGGGCGGCGACGGCCGGATAGCGCACCGGAACCGGCAACGCTGCCACCGCGGTGAAGGTCCTGCTGCCCGTGGTGGCCAGCACCGAGGCGTCGGGCTTGCTCCCGTCGTAGCCGCCCACGACGTAGGCAGTACCGCCGATGGTGACCGCCGCGGCGTCAGAGCGCGGCGCGGGCAGCGATCCAGTCACGCGAGCGGTACCAGCGCCGGAGAACGCCTGGACCGTGCCCACGGTGACCGGCGATCCGCCCCCGAAGGCCAGTGCCCGCCCGCCAGAGGTCACCCCGGCGGCATCGTGCAGCGGGGAGCTGAGCGCGCCGATCTGCCGGGCCGCCCCCGTGGCCGTGCGCAGCGCGTATACGCCACTGGCCGACGTGCCGCCCGGCGTGAGCCCGCCGAGCACGATGAGCTGACCCGGCGATCCCGGCACTACAACCTCACGGCTGAGCGGTGCCGCCAGGTGCCACGGCAGCAAGCCGGACTCGGCAGCGTCCAGGACCGGCGGCACGGCCGCAGCCCGGACCGGCGGCAGCGCGGTCCCGTGCGTCCTGGTGGCGCCGCCGTGCGGAAGGATCGCGAACCACCCAGCAAGGGCGACGACGACCACGGCCACCGCCGCCACGACGGCGCGCCTGCGGCGTACGCGTGCTGACTCCCGGCGTCGCCTGGCACCCACCTCCGACGGTCTCCTCTGGCCCCGGGATGCTGGCACCGACTCATCATGTCGTAACACAGATGACGGAACCGTGAAGAAACCTGGCAGTCCCAATTTCTGACGAGCTGTGGTGTCGTGAGCGGCAGCGCGTCCCCACCTGCACATGCTTGACCCAACCACGGCCGCCATCCCAGCCAGTCTGAAGTTCTACCAGCGGCGCGGGATTACCGTGCCCGTGGACGCCGCCCCCAACCGCATGTGCAGGCGTCGAGCCGGACACCCTCTTCTTCACACCGAGTCGGCGGAAAGGCCCCGAGTTCGATGGCCGAGAACTGCAGGCTCAGCGGCGATGGCAATGGCCCAAATTCGTTGGCACTCGACACCCGACTTCGCAACCTTCGCTTGAATTCGTTTCTGATCTTGATCGCCTGTTTTGTCGGGTAGCGGCGGCGCGTTGCCGCGCCGCCGCCCCCTCAGAACCGGCCGTGCCCGTTTCCGGGCAGCTCGGCTCAAGCAAGCCCTGATGGCTCGGGGCCGGGCAGGGGCCTCGGCCCGACAACGACAGCCGCGATCGAGCGATTCCGCCGCGGCGACGCGGCCGTCGGCTCCCCCGGAAGAGCCACTAACGGGGCGGCGATGCGCGCCCTGCCCATCGGCTGGGGGCAGTTCTGATCGCTTCATGCGAGTTTCGGCGCTCATGTGCCCCCGATGTGCCC
>DAIOWL010000202.1:0-2958 GCA_036758545.1 Streptosporangiaceae bacterium
CCGGTATCTGCGACGGCCACGGCAGTGGATCGCGGACCTGGGGCAGGAGTCCGAGATCCTCGCGGTAGCGGAGCATGCGAGCCGACGTGCCGAGCCGCCGGGCGGCCTCCGAGATGCGCATGACCGCGATCTTAACAATTTCATGTCAAGAAGACCCCGGAAAAAGTGCGACGACCGCCCTGGTCCCGTAGCGTGGAGGCGACACGAACACGAGCCACCCAGACCGTTCGGCCGAAAAGCCAGCCGATAACCCAGAAAATCAAAGGGGAACACGCATGTCCGCGGATCAGCTTCCGTACCAGGTTGCCGACCTCTCCCTCGCCGCCTTCGGGCGCAAGGAGATCCAGCTGGCCGAGCACGAGATGCCCGGGCTGATGGCGGTGCGCGAGGAGTACGCGCCCAGCCAGCCGCTGCGCGGCGCCAGGATCACCGGAAGCCTGCACATGACGATCCAGACGGCGGTGCTGATCGAGACGCTGACCGCGCTGGGCGCACAGGTCCGCTGGGCCAGCTGCAACATCTTCTCCACCCAGGACCACGCCGCGGCCGCGGTCGCGGTCGGCCCGGACGGCACGCCCGACGACCCGAAGGGCATCCCGGTCTTCGCCTGGAAGGGCGAGACGCTCGAGGAGTACTGGGACTGCACCGTGCAGGCCCTGACCTGGCCCGGCGGCGACGGCCCGAACATGATCCTGGACGACGGCGGGGACGCCACCCTGTTCGTGCACAAGGGCGCCGAGTACGAGAAGGCCGGCGGGGTGCCCAGCCCGGACACCAACGACCCCGAGGAGTGGGTGATCATCCTCGACCACCTGCGCAACTCGCTCGCCGACCACCCGGGCAAGTGGACCAAGGCCGCGCAGAGCATCATGGGCGTGACCGAGGAGACCACCACCGGCGTGCACCGGCTGTACGAGATGGCCAAGGCCGGCACGCTGCTGTTCCCGGCCATCAACGTCAACGACTCGGTGACCAAGTCCAAGTTCGACAACAAGTACGGCTGCCGCCACTCGCTCATCGACGGCATCAAGCGCGGCACGGACGTGCTGATCGGCGGCAAGGTCGCGCTCGTGTGCGGCTACGGCGACGTGGGCAAGGGCTGCGCCGAGAGCCTGCGCGGCCAGGGCGCCCGGGTCATCATCACCGAGGTCGACCCGATCTGCGCGCTGCAGGCGGCGATGGACGGCTACCAGGTGGCCACCCTCGAGGACGTGGTGAGCACGGCGGACATCTTCGTCACCGCCACCGGCAACCGCGACGTGATCACCGCCGACCACATGAGCCGGATGAAGCACCAGGCGATCGTGGGCAACATCGGCCACTTCGACAACGAGATCGACATGGCGGGCCTGGCCAGGACCCCGGGTGTCAAAAGGACGGTCATCAAGCCGCAGGTCGACGAGTGGACCTTCGCGGACGGGCACGGCGTCATCGTGCTGTCCGAGGGCCGCCTGCTGAACCTGGGCAACGCCACCGGGCACCCGAGCTTCGTGATGTCCAACAGCTTCACCAACCAGGTCATCGCCCAGGTCGAGCTGTTCACCAAGACCGACGAGTACCCGGTCGGCGTGTACGTGCTGCCCAAGCACCTCGACGAGAAGGTGGCCCGGCTGCACCTCGACGCGCTCGGCGTCCGGCTCAGCCAGCTGACCAAGGAGCAGGCGGACTACATCGGCGTGCCGGTGGACGGCCCGTACAAGCCGGAGACCTACCGTTACTGACATCGCCGACGCGGGGCTCGCCGCCGAGGGAGACGCCCGCATCCGTTACGCCGAACGGGCCATGCCCCTGCTGACCGCTCTCCACCAGCGGTTCGCGAAGGACCGGCCCTTCGACGGGCTCGCCGTCGCCGCCTGCCTGCACATCACCGCCGAGACCGCCATGCTGGTCCGGCTGCTGCAGGCAGGCGGCGCGGCCGTCGCGCTGGCGGCGTCCAACCCGCTGTCCACCCAGGACGACATCGCCGCCGCCCTCGCCGTCAACCACGGCATCGCGGTCTTCGCCCGCGCCGGGGTCGACCGTAAGGGCTACTACCGCCACATCGAGGCGGCACTGCACGACAACACCGCACCAGATCTGGTCATCGATGACGGCGGCGACCTGGTCAACACGCTGCACACCACGGCCGCGGCCCTGCTCCCGAACGTCAAGGGCGGCTGCGAGTCCACCGCCACGGGCGTGATCAGGCTGCGCCGGATGGCCGCCGAGGGTGCGCTGGCCTTCCCGGTCATCGCGGCCAACGACACCGCGGTCAAGCGCATGGTCGACAACACCTGCGGGACTGGGCAGTCGGCCATCGACGGCATCCTCCGCGCCACCAACACCCTGCTGGCGGGCAAGACCGTGGTGGTGGCCGGATTCGGGGCCAGCGGCCGCGGGGTGGCCGAGTACGCCCGCGGCTTCGGCGCGCACGTGATCGTCACCGAGATCGACCCGGTGCGAGCGCTGGACGCGTCGCTGCGCGGGTTCCGGGTGCTGCCGATGGGCCAGGCCGCGCCATTGGGCGAGGTGTTCGTCACCGTGACGGGTTCGGTCGACGTGATCAACGCGGACCACCTCGCGGTGATGCGCGACGGCGCCATCCTGGCCAACGCCGGCCACTTCGACGTGGAGATCGACCTACGCGCGCTGACCAGCCTCGCCGTCGCGGTGCACCCCGACGTGCGGCCGCACGTGGACGCCTACGAGCTCGCCGACGGCCGGACCCTGCTGCTGCTGGCCGAGGGGCGGGTGGTGAACCTGGTCGCGGCCGAGGGGCATCCGCCCGAGGTGATGGATCTGGCCTTCGGCATCGAGGCGCTCGCCCTGGCCTGGCTGGCGGGCACGGTGCTTGGCAACACGGGGGATAAGCTCCGGGCCGGGGTGCACGAGGTGCCTGCCGACATCGACGCCGAGGCCGCGAGCCTGGTGCTCACCGCCACCGGCACGTCGATCGACGCGCTCACCCCGGCGCAGCTG
>DAIOWL010000202.1:3058-5204 GCA_036758545.1 Streptosporangiaceae bacterium
CCTGGTGCTCACCGCCACCGGCACGTCGATCGACGCGCTCACCCCGGCGCAGCTGGCCTACCGGGAATCCTGGCGGATCGGCAGCTAACGCTTCGGCGGCTAGCGCTCAGGCATTCAGGCCCGCCTGGGCCGGCACCTTGACCGGGACCGCCGCCGTGTCCGCGGCCGGAGGCCGGGTCAGGACCATCCACCCGACCAGCCCGACCGGGTAGACGAAGTATCCCCACCGGGTGGCCGGGGCCAGGGTGAACATCACCGCGAGCCCGAGCGCGAGCCGCCAGGCCGCGGCCCTTCCGTCGGCTGGCGGCCGGACGATGAGCGAGATCGCGAAGCCGAGCCCGGCGACGATCAGCAGCGCGACCGCGGCCCAGTGCCCCGCTATCCCGGTCGTGGCCAGCAGGTGCCCGGGCAGCGGGCTGGCGGCGGGCGTCTTGTGCGCGCTCAGTCCGAGCGGGAACAGCACCGTGTTCTGCAGGAACGCGTACGGGTCGAGCAGAGCGGCCGGCGCCAGCGCGGCGGCCAGCAGGCCGGCCACCAAGATGACGACCCCGATGAAGCGCCAGACGGCCTGGGCGCCGTGCCGGACGACCACCGCCGCGGCGAACACCGGGACCGCGGGCCAGGCGGTCGCCTTCATCGCGCACGCGACTCCGAGGGCCACCGCCGCCCGGAGTAGCCCCGAGGGGCGGGCGATCAGCGCTAGCGTGAGGAGCAGCAAGGCGATGACCGGCGGGTCGGTGATGC
The DNA here is from genome assembly GCA_036758545.1 of Streptosporangiaceae bacterium. GTDB lineage: Bacteria > Actinomycetota > Actinomycetes > Streptosporangiales > Streptosporangiaceae > Palsa-504. The sequence continues at coordinate 3,803 of DAIOWL010000202.1, forward strand.
CGACCGCCAGCGGGAACGCGATCACCGGCGAGGCGGCGAAGAAGACGGCCGACAGCGTGGTGTTGCGCCGGCACTCCTCGCAGCGCCGGTGCGGCGCGGCGACGGCGAACGCGGCCCAGATCAGCGCGATCGACACGGCGGTCAGCCACAGCCTGGGGTCGGCGAACAGGCCGGAGGCGCCCAGTGCCCGTGGCAGGCCGAACACCGCCATGACCGGCAGGTACGGGTTGTAGGAGAGCCAGGTGTCCAGCGAGCCGGTCGGCAGGTACGGGGTGCCGTGCTGCAGCAGCAGCACCGCCGACCGCGAGATGACCTGTACCTCGGGTGTCGGCGCCACCCTGGTGACGAGCCAGGTCACCGGCGCGGCCAGCGCCCCGGCCAGGGCGACGAGCATCGGCCAGATCACCGGTACGTTCTTGTGCCTGGTCAGCCAGATGATGAGCGTGGTCAGCCCATAGCCGACCGCCGCCCAGATGGCCCAGACGCGGTCCGCCTGGCCGGTGCCGACCGCCAGCGCGGTGGCGTAGATGGTGAATGCCCCGTTAGCCGCGAGGAGCCGGTTCCGGCTCAGCCACGTCTGATGGACCAGTCCCGCCCGTTGGCTGTCGATCTGCGTTGGTTCCTTGTCCGCCTCTACCTGCGTGCGTTCCACTGTGCCGGTACCCGCCCGTCCACGTGTTATTCCCCTGTGATGTGTCCAGCAGCGGTCATTCAAGACCGGTAGAACTGCCCCCGAAAGCAGGTAAATCAGCCTATCACCAGGAGAAACTGAGCCGCCGTTCAATATCGCGGCTACGGCAGCTTCCAGTCGAGCGGCTCGCCGCCTAGCTCCTCGAGGAGATGATTAGCCCGGCTGAACGGACGGGAACCGAAGAATCCGTTATGAGCCGAATTGGGGCTCGGATGCGCCGACTCGATACTCGGAACGTCGGCGAGCATGGGTACGAGCGTGCGCGCGTCGCGGCCCCACAAGATGGCCACCAGGGGTTCCCCTTCCCGGGCGGCCAGGGCCCGGATGGCCTGCTCGGTCACCTCCTCCCAGCCCTTGCCCCGGTGCGAGGCCGGCCGCCCCGGCTGGACGGTCAGCACCCGGTTGAGCAGCAGCACGCCGCGCTCGGCCCACGGGGTCAGGTCCCCGTTCGACGGCCGCGGGAAGCCGAGGTCCGCGGAGTACTCGGTGAAGATGTTCAGCAGGCTCGGCGGCAGCCGCCGCACCTCGGGCGCGACCGAGAAGCTCAGCCCGACCGGATGGCCGGGCGTAGGATACGGATCCTGGCCGACGATGAGCACGCGCACGCCGTCGAACGGCTGCTTGAAGGCCCGCAGCACGTTGTCCCCGGCCGGCAGGTACCGGCGCCCGGCCGCGACCTCCGCCCGCAGGAACTCGCCCATCGCGGCGATC
>DAIOWL010000202.1:5304-9499 GCA_036758545.1 Streptosporangiaceae bacterium
TTTACCCAAATGCCGGAAAAGCTATCCCTGAACCGGTGTCACGTACCTGGTAAATGGGGGTAGCCTGCGTCCACGCAGAGTCAACTACATGGAACGATGGGGCCCATGAAGGGACGTGTACTTGTCGTCGATGACGACGCCGCCCTCGCCGAGATGCTCGGGATCGTGCTTCGCGGTGAGGGATTCGAGCCGACTTTCGTCTCCGACGGCGACAAGGCGGTCGAGGTTTTCCGGGAATCACGGCCCGATCTGGTGCTTCTCGACCTGATGCTGCCGGGCTCCGACGGGATCGACGTGTGCCGTCAGATCCGCGCCGAGTCGGGCGTGCCGATCGTGATGCTGACCGCGAAGACCGACACCGTAGACGTGGTCCTCGGGCTCGAGTCCGGTGCCGACGACTACATCGTCAAGCCGTTCAAGTCCAAGGAACTGGTGGCCAGGGTCCGCGCCCGGCTGCGCCGGACCGACGAGCCCGCGCCGGAGATGCTCCAGATCGGCGACATCGTCATCGACGTGGCCGGCCATTCGGTCAAGCGCGACGGGGAGACGCTCAACCTCACCCCGCTCGAGTTCGACCTGCTGGTCGCGCTGGCCCGCAAGCCGCGGCAGGTCTTCACCCGCGAGGTCCTGCTCGAGCAGGTCTGGGGCTACCGGCACGCCGCGGATACCAGGCTGGTCAACGTACACGTGCAGCGGCTGCGCGCGAAGATCGAGAAAGACCCCGAGCACCCCGAGATCGTCGTGACGGTCCGCGGTGTCGGCTACAAGGCAGGCCCTGGCTGAGTCCAGGTTGTTGAAGGTGACGGCGGCGCGCGCGGGCAGGCAGCGGAACTGGGTCACTGCCTTCCGCCGGTCCAGCGTCGGCCGGGCCATCGGCCGGCGGCTGCCCGTCCGGGCCAAGCGCTGGCTGCGGGTCGGCCGCCGCTGGCAGCGCAGTGCCGTCGCGCAGATCAAGCTGCGCTGGCACCGGTCGCTGCAACTGCGGGTGGTCTCCACCACGCTGGTCCTGTCCGTCCTGGTCATCGCGGTACTCGGTTTCTTCCTGATCCAGTCGGTGGCGGCCGGCCTGCTCAGCAACGCGGAGAATTCGGCGGATGCCCTGGTCAGGAACGGCCGGACGAGCGCGATCGGGCAGTCCAGCGTGAACGTGCTCCAGCCAGCCTCGCCCGCGGACACGGGCACCATCGTGGACGTGGCCACCACGACGGCCCGGGCGCTGCAGCAGCCCAGCGGGACCACCGGCAGCTACCTGGTCTTCATCCAGCTGACCAGCATCGACCCCGCCATCGTCCACTGGGTCGGCCAGAGCAACGTCAACATCACCGCGACGATCCCGCAGACGCTGATCGCCAAGGTCAAGGACGAGCAGAAGAGCGAGCAGTACGTCAACAAGAACAGCGTGCCCCCGGCCTACGAGCCGACCACCCTGGTCTACAACTCGGGCACCTCGGTGCCCGCCCTGGCCGTCGGCGTCCCGCTCAGCGGTTTCTACCAGCTGTACTACGTGTTCCCGTTCACCCAGCAGCAAGCCACCCTGCTGCTGGTGCAGCGCGTTCTGGTCGGCGTGGCCCTGGCCGTCATCGTGCTGCTGGCCGCGATCGCCTCGCTGGTGACCCGGTGGGTGGTGCTGCCGGTCCGGCACGCCGCCGCGGCCGCCCAGCGCGTGTCGGCCGGGCACCTGGGCGAGCGGATGCAGGTGCACGGCGTGGACGACCTCGCGGCCCTGGCGACCTCCTTCAACGACATGGCGGCCAGCCTGCAGGGCAAGCTGCGCGAGCTCGAGGATCTGTCCAACGTGCAGCGGCAGTTCGTCTCGGACGTGTCGCACGAGCTCAGGACGCCGCTGTCCACCATCAAGATGGCCGCCGACCTGCTCTTCGAGGCCCGGGCGGAACTCGACGCGGCGGCCGGCCGGTCGGTGGAGCTGCTGCAGAGCCAGCTGGACCGGTTCGAGTCGCTGCTGGTCGACCTGCTCGAGATCAGCAGGTTCGACGCGGGCGCGGCCACCCTGGACGCCGACCTCGTGGACGTGTGCGACCTGGTGCGACGTTCGGCCGACGACGCGCAGCAGCTGGCCGAGCGGCGCGGCAGCCGGATCGAGTTCCGGCTGCCCGCCACCGGCTGCTTCGCCGAGGCCGACCGCCGCCGGGTCGAGCGCATCCTGCGCAACATCCTGGTGAACGCGGTCGAGCACGGCGAGGGCAAGGAAGTGGTGGTCACCACGGCCATGGACAGCGACGCGGTCGCCGTCTCGGTCCGGGACTACGGGGTGGGCCTGCGGCCCGGCGAGGAGCAGAAGGTCTTCGACCGGTTCTGGCGGGCCGACCCAGCCCGTGCCCGCACCACCGGCGGCTCCGGCTTGGGCCTGGCCATCTCGCTCGAGGACGCGCGGCTGCACGGCGGCTGGCTGCAGGCCTGGGGCGAGCGGGGCAAGGGCTCGGTGTTCCGGCTGACCCTGCCACGGATCGCCGGGCAGGAACTGGCCGGCTCGCCGCTGCCGCTCGGGCCGGACGAGGCCGAGGTCGCCGCCACCGATCTGGGCCCGGGTGCCCGTCCCGCGACCGAGATCACCCGGGTGACCTCGCATGGCTAGCGCAGGCTCCCAGTGCTGGCTAACACGGCGCTGGCTGACCCGGTGCTGGCTAACACGGGCATGGCGGGCAGGCGTGCTGGCCGCCGTGGCCGCCTCCCTGGCGGGCTGCGTGGGCATGCCGAACAGCGGATCGCCGGGCACGTTCAGCGCGACCCCGCAGGACACCTCGCAGGACTCCGACTTCATCGGTGCGGTCCCGGCCGGGCCGCAGTCCGGCTGGAGGCCGTCCGACATCGTGACCGGGTACCTGAACGCGACCGTCAGCTATCCGGCCTACTCGGCGATCGCCGAGAAGTACCTGGCCAGCCCGCGCAGTAAGAACTGGGCGCCGAACTGGTCGGTCACCGTGGTCGATCAGGTCACCGTGTCCCCCGAGGCCAGCTACAGCGCCGACGGGAAAACGGCCACGGTCGACGTCTCGGGCGCGGTCCAGGCGTCGTTCAACGGCACCGGCCAGTACGTCGGGGCGCAGCAGGGCGGCCACGGCACGCAGACCGAACAGCAATTCACCCTGGTGAAGCAGGGCAAACAGTGGCGGATCGCCGATCCGCCGAAGAACCGGATGCTCACCGAGCCCGACTTCGCCCAGGTCTACAAGCCACAGGATCTGTACTTCTTCGACTCGATCGGGCAGGTGCTGGTACCCGACGCGGTCTTCGTGCCGACCGGGACGTCGTCCACGTCCCTGGCGACGAACCTGGTCACGGCGCTGCTGGCCAACCCGCAGCCGATATGGCTGCAGGGCCAGGGCAACCCCACCCCGCCGGCCGTCACCGCGTTCCCTCCCCACTCCAGCACCAAGGACATCGACGTGACCGTCGACGGGACCACCGCCACGGTCAACCTCACCGGGGTGGCGGCGAGCGCGAATTCGCTGGCCCGCCACCAGATGGCCGCCCAACTGGTGTGGACCCTGACCGGCCGGCCCGGTAGCCCGCCGGGCATCCAGGCGGTCCAGCTCGAGTTCAACGGCAAGCCGTGGACGCCGGGCACCCCCCCCTGTCCAGGGGGCGAGCAGGGCATAACCCTCAAACAGGCCATGTACGAGTGCAAGAACCCGTATCCGCTCGCCACGTCCTCGACGTTCTACTACGTCGCCAACGGGCAGGCCTGGTCCCGGTGCGCATCGGAGTCACAGGTGACTACCGGCACGGTGGGCATGGTCCAGCCGGTCTTCAGCCGGACCGGCGCGGTCACGCTGGGCCACGGCTGCGCGTCGTCCTCGGTGCAGGCCACGTCGGCGCCCTCGCCCCCGGCTCAGCCGCGCACCGTGTCTCCGCTGTCCATGGTCGCGGTGTCGCCGGATGGCAAGTACCTGGCCGGGGTCGGACTGGGCGGGAAGACCGTCACCGTGTGGGCCTCCGGCGCCACCAAGCCGTACAGCACCCTGCCCTTGTCGGACGTCACCGCGATCAGCTGGGACCGCCAGGATTACCTGTGGGCGGCCCATGGCAGCACCACCACGATGATCCTGCCGAACGGCAACAGCAACACCAACACCAACCATGCCGCGATCCCCAACGACTTTCCCTCCAGCGGCAAGATCCTCGGCCTGAGCATCGCCCCGGACGGCGTCCGGGTCGCCGCCATCGTGCACACCGA
>DAIOWL010000203.1:0-6436 GCA_036758545.1 Streptosporangiaceae bacterium
CCTCGATCGCGCCGAGCTCGGCCTGCGGCAGCGGCGGCAGGCTGGCCGCCTCGGCGTTCTGCCGGGCCTGGCCGGTGCTGTGGGCGCCGGGGATCACGGTTGTCACCCCGGGCTGCTGGACCACCCAGCGCAGTGCCCACTGCGCCGGAGTGCCGCCGGGCAGGCCGCCCGTAATGGCCGCGAACTCGGCCGCCGCGTCGGCGCCCGCCTCCAGGCCCACCCCGGAGAAGGTCTCCCCGACGTCGAACGCCTCGCCGTGGGCGTTGAAGCTGCGGTGGTCGTCGGCGGCGAACGTGGTGTCCTTGGTGTACCGGCCGGAGAGCAGCCCGGACGCGAGCGGCACCCGGGCGATGATGCCGACACCCGCCGCGGCCGCCGCGGGCAGCACCTGGTCGAGCGGCTTGCGCCGGAACGCGTTCAGGATGATCTGCACGCTGGCCACGCCCGGGCGCGCGATTGCGGTCAGCGCCTGGTCGGAGGTTTCCACGCTGACCCCGTACGCCGCGATGCAGTCATCGGACACCAGCGTGTCGAGCGCGTCGAACACGGCGTCCGAGGCGAACACCGCGGTCGGCGGGGAGTGCAGCTGGACCAGGTCGAGCCGGTCGGTGCCCAGGTTGATCCGGGACCTGTCGGTCCACGCGCGGAAGTTCTCCAGCGTGTAGTGCTCTGGTATCTGCTCGACCCGGCGGCCCATCTTGGTCGCGACCATGATGCCCTGCCCGGCGTTGCTGGCCAGGAAGCGGCCGATGACGCGCTCGCTGCGCCCGTCGCCGTAGACGTCGGCCGTGTCGAAGAACGTGACCCCGGACTCGACCGCGGCCCGCAGCACCTCCATCGCGTCGGCCTCGGACACGTTCCCCCAGTCCGCGCCGAGTTGCCAGGTGCCCAGCCCGATCACAGAAACCGGCCGTCCCGTCCGGCCGAGTACCCGCTGCTCCATGATTCGCGATCCTACTAATGCCCGGCGGGACCGCCGGCGGCCGCCCGGTAAGCGCCCGGGGTAACGCCGTAGTAGCGCCGGAACCACCGGGTCAGGTGCGCCTGGTCGGCGAAGCCGGCGTCGGCCGCGACCTCGGCAGGCGCTGCGCCCGCGGACAGCAGCCGCCGCGCCGTCCGTACCCGCAGCTGACGCTGATAGTCGCTCGGCGAGAGCCCGTAGGCCTGCTGGAAGGCGCGGTAGGCCGCGTAGCGGCTGCACCCCGCCGCCGCGGCCAGGTCGTCCGCGGTCAGCTCGCCGCCGCCCACCTCGCCCGCGCCGTCCTGGATGAGCTCGCGGATCCGCGCCGCCACGAGCCGGCCCGCCCCGCGCCGTGCTGGCTCGCGTCCCGAAGCGTGCCTGACCAGAAGCCGTGCCGTCCCGGCGAGCCGCTCGTACCGCTCGAGTTCGCTGGCTTCGGAGTCCGGTGCGGTGAGCACCCGGTGCAGCCGGCGCACCGAGGCGGCCATCGCCGGGTCCTCGATCACCGGCGAGCGGAACAGCGGTAGCGGGGTCCCGGTCAGGGAGGCGAGGAACTCCGGCCAGATGTGCACCATCCGGTAGGTGAAGCCGCCGTCGACGGCCGCGTGCCCGTCGTGCGGGTCGTCCGGGTTGAAGGCCATCACCATGCCGCTGGCGCTCACGTGCCGGCCATGACGGCAGGTGAAGGCCTGCGCGCCGGTCTCGGTCACCCCGAAGGAATAGCTCTCGTGGGAGTGCCGGTGATACACGTGCGAGGTGAAGTGAGCGTGCATCGCCTCGACCGGCACGCCGTCCGCGCGCCAGTACCTGGCCCAGTCATCCCCGGCCATGTTCCGATTATCGCGCTCCAGCGTTCAAGACGACGGGCCGCATCCCGGCCAGACTGGGCGCATGACCGTACGTTTCGACACCAAGATCGCCATCGCGGTGCGGGCCGACCTGCAGCAATGGCAGAAGCTGAACGTCACCGCGTTCCTGGCCAGCGGGATCGCCGCTAGTACCGGAGAGGTAATCGGCAAGCCGTACGAGGACGACTCGGGGAACACCTACCTGGAGCTGTTCCGGCAGCCCGTGGTGGTGTACGCGGCCGACGCCGGGACGCTCAGCCAGGCCCACCAGCGGGCGCTGACCCGCCAGCTGCCGATGGCGATCTACACCATGGACATGTTCACGACCGGCAACGACGACGACAACCGGGCCGTAGTACGCGCGGTCCCCGCCGCCGAACTGGACTTCGCTGGCCTGGCCGTGCACGGCCCGCGCAACGCCGTCGACAAGATTTTCAAGGGCGCTAGTCTTCACCCATGAGAGCAGCGCTGTACCGGGACATGGGGGATGCGGCCGAGGTCTTCGAAGTCGGGGAGGTGGACCGGCCCGAGCCGGGACCGGGTGAGGTCCTGGTCCGTGTGCACGCCTCCGGCGTCAACCCCACCGACTACAAGGCCAGGTCCGGGGCGGTGCCGCGGCCCATCGACGACTACCAGATCCCGCACCAGGACGGCGCCGGGGTCGTCGAGGCGGTCGGCGCCGGGGTGGATTCCGGCCGCGTCGGCGAGCGGGTCTGGCTGTGGCTGGCCGCGGCAGGCCGCCGCTGCGGGACCGCCGCCGAGTGGACCACGGTGCCCGCGCGGCAGGCGGTAACGCTGCCGGACGGCGCCTCGTTCGAACTGGGCGCCTCGCTGGGCGTTCCGGCCATGACGGCGCACTACTGCCTGTTCGCCGATGGGCCGGTGACCGGGCAGACGGTGCTGGTGGCCGGGGGCGCCGGCGCGGTCGGTCACTTCGCCATCGAATTGGCCAAACGGGCCGGGGCGCGTGTCGTCGCCACCGTGAGCAGCCCGGACAAGGCGGCGCTGGCCGAGAAGGCAGGCGCGGACCTGGTGGTGAACTACCGCTCGCCCGACGCGGCCGATCAGGTCAGGGCGTTCGGGTCGGTGGACCGGATCATCGAGGTGGCGCTCGGCGCCAACCTCCAGCTCGACCTCGCGACGGCCGGGCCGCACGCCACGATCGTGACCTACGCGGCCGAGCCGGCCAACCCCGAGCTGCCGGTGCGGGCCTGCATGACGGCCAACCTCACGCTCACGTTCGTCCTGCTCTACGGCGTGGATATGACCGCGCTCGACCAGGCCGCCGCCGACATCACCGCCGCGCTGACCGCGGGCGAGCTCACCGGGCTGCCGGTGCACAAGTACCCGCTGGCTGACATCGCAGCGGCGCACCGGGCCGCCGAGAGCGGCGCCGTCGGCAAGGTCATCGTCACCCTGTAACCGTCGGCGGGGCAGGCCAGCATGGCCGGGCGGCGTGTACTGCGGATCGGCGCGGAGGGCGGCGCCGACGGGCCGGGGAGGGACTGCATTGGCCGGGCTCGCGGGCGGGGTCGCGGGCCGGCTGGCTTCCCCGGGTCAGCTACTTCTTCGGAAAGACCCCGGTGTGGCCGGTTCCGCCCCAGAAGACCTTGGTGCCGACCCGGTCCTTCTGGCCACGGCCGGAGCATTTTCGACAGCGCCGGTACGAGCCCTTGTAGACGCCGCCGAAGTGCCTGCCGCTCATGTTGCAGGTAGGACACTTGCGGAGGGGATGGATACGGGTCGAGACGACGTAGCTGACCGCAATTGCGGCAATAATCAGAACCGCTACCATGCTAGGTACTCCTTACTGACCCCACCAGAACCGCCCGTAGCCCTGGTACCGCCTTTCACACGGGCCGGGTACCGCGATCCGGAGAGGGTTGGCCACCGCCGCAGCTACTGGGGTTGGATCTCACCCCCAGTATTTGCTCACTTGCACAGAGTAAACCACTCTGACCGGATATGTGAAGTGATTTTGACACGGCGGTTACCGCAATGAGATGTACTTGCCTCATTTCAGACAGCCGCAGGACGGTCGTCAGCGATATGCGCTAATGCCAAGCCTCACGGCAAGGCCGACGCCGCACAGGCTCACCACGACCCGGAACGGGCCGGCCGGGACCTTCCTGACGATCTTCGGGCCGATCCAGCCACCCACCAGGAAGCCCGCCGCGAGCGGCACCACCAGGGCCCACCGGACGTCGCCGAACAATGCGAAACACACCGCGGCCATGGCATTCGCCATTCCGGAGACCGCGTTCTTCACGGCATTCACCGTGGCCAGTGATGCGTCAATCATCATGCTGAGCACCACGAGCAACATGACACCCGCGGCGGCGCCGAAATACCCCACGTACATGGCCACGGCGAACAGGGCCAGGCCGTGGATCACCCTGTTCCCGCCGTCCGCGGACGGCGCCAGCCTCTTGATCCTGGGCTGGATGAGCAGCACCAGCGAGGCTCCGCCGATCAGTACCGGCACCACTACGGTGAAGGTACGCGCGGGGGTCAGCAGCAGCACCGCCGCCCCGGCCGCGCCGCCCAGGGCCGTGACGGTCCCGATCCTGATCACTCGTCGGCCCTGCCCGGTCAGTTCGGGCTTTGAGCCGATCACCGATCCCGCCCCGGTAAGCACGAGCGAAACCGTGTTGGTCATGTTCGCGCTGAGCGGTGGCACCCCGAGCGCCAGTAGCACCGGGTAGGTAACCAGCGAGGCGATGCTCACCACCGTGCTGAAAATTCCGCCGAGTGTCCCGGCGGCGAGCAGCAGGAGCGCCTCAGAGATCTTCATCCGAAGTCAGGATCCCCCAGCCCAGCCCCGTTCCGCACCCTCAGCCGGTGTGATCCCGATCGCATCCCTCACCTCCGCTCCCAGCCCCAGCAGCCACATTCCCAGTCCACGCTGACCGAATCGGCACGGCCGCCTGCGGCCTGCTGTTCGCCCAGGGCGAGATACTTTGAGGTCAAATGATTTGACGTGGAAATAGCTCTCGGTGAAAACTGGCGGCGTGACCGAGACGGAATCCACCGGGGCCGGTGAGCCCGCGGCGGCAGCGTGCGGGCCGGAGCGAGGGCACGCGGGCTGGATCTGGGGCGAGCCGTCAGACGGGAACTCTGATCCGCCGGCGGACGCGCCGCTGCACGTGCTGCTGCTGGCCGCATCCCGGATCATGGGCACGTTCTACGCGGGGACCCTGGCCCAGTCCGGCCTGCGGATCAGTCCGGCCGGGCTCGGCGTGCTGCGGGTGCTGATGGCGGGGGACGGGCTCAAGTCCAGCGACGTCGCGGCGCGGGGCGGGTCGTCGCCCGGCACGCTGACCTCGGTGGTGAACACGCTGGTCCGGGAGGGATACGTCGAGCGGCGCAGCGACGAGGGGGACCGGCGCGTGGTCAGGCTGTTCGTGACCGACAAGGGCCGCCAGGTCTGCGAGGACTACATCTCGCTGGCCGGGCCGCACTGGCGGAACGCGTTCGGCTTCGTGGATCCGGCCGACGAGCCGGTCATCCGCAAGTTCTTTACCGAAATGATCGGTCATTTCAGCGAGCTGATACGGAAGGAGCGCGGCCGGTAATGCAAGACGGCGGACGGGCAGGAAGGCCAGATCGTCAACTAAAGTTGACACTGATCGTCAGTCAACATAGGTTGACGCCATGACGGATGCGGCCGGGCTCGCGATACGCACCGAGGATCTGCGTAAGACCTATAAGTCCTCGCGCGGGGACGTGCCCGCGGTCCGCGGCATCGATCTCAACGTAAGGTCCGGCGAGTTCTTCGGGCTGCTGGGACCGAACGGTGCGGGCAAGTCCACCACCATCGGCATGCTCACCACGCTGGTCCTGCCTACGGGCGGTCAGGCATGGGTGGCGGGCATGGACGTGGTCGCCGACCCGGTCGGGGTGAAGCGCAGGATCGGCGTGGTGACCCAGAACAACACGCTCGACATGCAGCTGACCGTGGCCGAGAACCTGGAGTTCCGCAGCCGGTTCTTCGGCCTGAGCCTGCGCGAGGCCCAGCGCCGCGCCGAGCAGCTGCTCGAGGTATTCGGCCTCGCGGACCGGCGCAAGGCGATGTCCACCGACCTGTCCGGCGGGCAGGCCAAGCGGCTGCTGATCGCGCGGGCCCTGGTGCACCGGCCGGACGTGCTGTTCCTGGACGAGCCGACCGCCGGGCTCGACCCGCAGACCCGGGCCAACCTCTGGGACATCCTGCGGGTGCTGCACGCCGAGGGGCAGACGATCCTGCTGACCACGCACTACATGGAGGAAGCCGAGGCGCTGTGCGAGCAGGTCTCGGTCGTCGACCACGGCGAGGTACTCGCCTCGGGGACCGTGAACGAGCTCAAGGCGGGCACGGGCGCCGAGACGGTCATCACGGTCCGGTACGACGAGCCGGTTCCTGACGGCATGGCCGAGCAGGCTGGCCTAGGCCGCCGGGGCGGCGTCAGCAAGGTGGAGGCCGACGGCGATCAGGTCCGGGTCTTCACCCGCGAGCCTGACGGCGTGCTCGGCGAGCTGGTGACGGCCGGCTCGGCCGCCGGGCTGAGCGTGCTCGATGCCACCCAGCTCAAGCCGAGCCTGGAGACAGTCTTCCTCACCCTGACCGGACGGGAGTACCGAGAGTGAC
>DAIOWL010000203.1:6536-9494 GCA_036758545.1 Streptosporangiaceae bacterium
AACGCCATCGCCACCTTCACCCGTGCGGTCATGCAGCCGCTGCTGTTCGTCTTCGTCTTCGCCTACGTGTTCCCGAAGATCGGCGGCGGCTTCAACCTCGGCGGCGGGGCCACGGCGGCCGGCGCCGGTGCCGCCGCGGCGGGCGGCGTCAACTTCGCCACGATCCTGGTGCCCGGCCTGATGGCCTCCATGCTGCTCATGCAGGGCATCATGGCGGTGACGTTCCCGCTGGTCATGGAGTTCTCCTGGCAGCGCACGATCGAGGACAGGGCGCTGGCCCCGGTGCCGATCAGGGTGCTGGCGACCCAGAAGATCGTGGCTGGCGCGGTCCAGTCGTTCATCGGCGCGCTGATCGTTTTCCCGATCGTTCTGCTGGTGCACGCGTCGGGTCAGGCGCCGAGCGTGGACGTGACCAACTGGGCGCTGTTCGCGGTGATCCTGGTCTTCGCGTCGCTGCTCACCTCGACGCTCGGGCTCCTGCTGGGCACGATCATGGACCCGCGCAAGATGCAGATGCTGTTCGCGGTGATCCTGCTGCCCGCCACCATGCTCGGCTGCGTCTATTACCCGTGGTCGGCTCTGCACCACATCCGGTGGCTGCAGATCCTGGTGCTGATCAACCCGATGGTCTACATGTCCGAAGGGCTGCGGGCCGTGCTGACTCCTTCGCTCGGGCACATGCCGATGTGGGGTGTGCTGCTCGCGCTCATCGGCGGCACGGTGATCTTCGGTTACCTGGGCACGCGCACCTTCACGAAGCGGGTCCTGAACTAAGGCGCCCCGGGGGGCAAACACAGCGCGGGAATACCGCTTGGCCGCCGAGTGCTGTTAGGCTTAGACACTGACCAGCTCGGTACCCGAGGTGCCGGGCGCGCAAAGCGGAGGACCACCTCCCACCCAGTCAGTCCGGAACAGGGCAGGCGGGTATGGCCAGACGCCCCGGCGGCGATGCGCGTGAGAACGCGCATGGACGCCGGAGCATCTGCTGGCATGGCGCACTCCCGTACGGGGGTGACGCCGTTGTCGTGGTTGCCCCGCTGAGCGCATCGCTCGCGGGGTTTTCTCGTGTCAGGGGTTCCGTACCCCGGCCGGCCGAGAGGATTCCCGGGCCTGGTCGGCAGCAGCCGCTGCCGGAGGCACCGGCGGCGGAGATGAGGCTCAAGGAGGTCACATCAGCACCGAAGCACGTATCAACGAGCGCATCCGTTCTCCCGAAGTCCGGCTCGTCGGGCCGAAGGGAGAGCAGATCGGGATCGTCTCGATCAACGACGCACTCAAGCTGGCTCAGGAAGCCGATCTCGACCTGGTCGAGGTTGCACCTACTGCGCGGCCGCCGGTCGCCAAGCTCATGGACTACGGAAAGTTCAAGTACGAGTCCGCGGTCAAGGCCAGGGAATCGCGCAAGAACCAGACGCAGACGATCGTCAAGGAGATCAAGCTCCGCCCGAAGATCGACCCGCACGACTACGGCACCAAGAAGGGCCACGTCGAGCGGTTCCTCAAGGCGGGCGACAAGGTCAAGGTGACGATCATGTTCAGGGGACGTGAGCAGTCAAGGCCCGAGCTGGGCTTCCGTCTGCTGCAGCGTCTCGCCAGCGACGTTGAAGAACTCGGCTTCGTGGAGTCGCAGCCCAAGCAGGACGGGCGGAACATGATCATGGTGATCGGTCCGCACCGGAAGAAGAGCGAAACAAAGGCGCATACGGCAGGCCAGGGCCAGAACCGGCCCGTACCCAGCCCGCGCGCTGCCGCAGCAGCGGCCCCTCGCGCGGCGGCCAGTGAGCCCGCCGCCGACGGCGCCGCGGTATCGGGTCCGGCCTAGCCGGTAGCATCACCCGGGCGGCAATAAACCCCGGCGCACGCGCCGGGGTCGGTTACTGCTGCGCGCCCAGCGGCGGCGGCAGCTACAGGAATGGAGACGACGGCGACCATGCCGAAGATGAAGACACACAGCGGTACCGCTAAGCGGTTCCGGCTGACCGGAACCGGCAAGGTCATGCGCCGCCGCGCCAACCGCAACCACATGTTCGAGCGCAAGTCGTCCCGCCTGACGCGGCGGCTTTACGACGAAATTCCTGTCGCCAAGAGCGACGTCAAGGGGATCAAGAAGCTGCTGGGCAAGTAGCCCGGCCCGCGTTGAGGGAGACGGAACACAATGGCACGCGTGAAGCGGGCGGCCAACGCCCACAAGAAGCGCAAGGTTGTCCTCGAACGGGCCAGCGGCTACCGCGGACAGCGGTCGCGGCTGTACCGGAAGGCCAAGGAGCAGGTCCTCCACTCGATGACCTACGCCTACCGCGACCGCAAGGACCGCAAGGGCAACTTCCGGCGGCTGTGGATCCAGCGGATCAACGCCGCGGCCCGGGCCAACGGCATGACCTACAACCGGTTCATCCAGGGCCTGCGGGTAGCGGGCGTCGAAGTCGACCGGCGGATGCTCGCCGAACTCGCCGTCGCCGACGAGGCCGCGTTCTCAGCCCTGGTCGAGGTGGCGAAGAAGGCACTTCCCGACGCATCCGGATCTGCGGCCGCCTAGGTGCGGGGCACCGCATCGCCTGATACAGGTAGCTATCCGGGCGTGCACTCGCCGCGGCTCAAGGCCGCACGACGCCTGAACAAACGAGCCTTCCGCCAGCGTGAGCGGGCCTTCCTCGCCGAAGGCCCGCAAGCGGTGGCGGAGGCTTTTCGTTGCGGGGCCCAGGTCACCGACCTGTTCGTGACCGTGCCCGCCCGGACCAGGCACGGTGACCTTGTCGCCGCGATCGCGGCCGCGGGCATACCGGTGCACGTCGTCAGCGGCGAGGTCATGGACGAGCTGGCTCAGACGGTGACCCCGCAGGGCCTGCTCGCCGTCTGCGGTTTCGTCGACGTCCCGCTCGCCGAGATCGCCCAGGTCGAGCCCGCCCTGGTGGCACTGCTGGCCAACGTGCGCGACCCGGGAAACGCCGGCACCGTGCT
>DAIOWL010000204.1:0-9445 GCA_036758545.1 Streptosporangiaceae bacterium
AGTCGTACTTGGCCGGCTCGTCCGGGCCGACCTTGCGCAGCATCCGGATCGCGGTGGGGGAGGTGTGGAAGATGTTCACCCCGAGCCGCTCGGCGATCCGCCAGGGACGCCCGGCGTCCGGGTAGTTCGGCGTGCCCTCGTAGAGGACGGTCGTGGTGCCGAGCGCGAGCGGGCCGTACACGATGTAGGAGTGGCCGGTGATCCAGCCGATGTCGGCCATG
Source organism: Streptosporangiaceae bacterium (assembly GCA_036758545.1). Classification (GTDB taxonomy): domain Bacteria; phylum Actinomycetota; class Actinomycetes; order Streptosporangiales; family Streptosporangiaceae; genus Palsa-504. Next base: position 222 of record DAIOWL010000204.1, read on the forward strand.
CACCAGTACGTGTCGTCCGGGTGGATGTCCTGGTAGTACTTGGACGTCCCTGCCACATAGGACAGGTACCCGCCGATGGAGTGCTGGCAGCCCTTGGGGCGGCCGGTGGTGCCGCTGGTGTACATCAGGAACAGCGGCGCCTCGGCCGGCATGGACACCGGCTCGACCACCGCGCCCTTGTGCTCGGCGAGCAGGTCGTCCACGAAGACGTCCCGGCCCTCCACCATCGGGGTCTTGGCCGAGTACTGGCCGGGGAACCGCCGCCAGACCAGGACCTTGTCGACCTCCTGGCCCTCCTTGCGAGCGGCCTCGACCGCCTCGTCCGCCTTGACCTTGTGGTCGAGCAGGTCGCCGCTGCGGTAGTAGCCGTCCATCGTGATCAGGATCTTGCTGCCCGAGTCGGCGATCCGGCCGCCGCAGGCGCCGCCGCTGAAGCCGGCGAACACCTGGGAGTGGATCACGCCGAGCCGGGCGCAGGCCAGCATGGTCACGGGCAGCTCGGGCACCATCGGCATGTGCAGGGTGACCCGGTCGCCCGCCTGCAAGCCGAGGTCCTGGAGCACCGCGGCGAACTCGTTCACCCGGCGGTAGAGCTCCTGGTACGTGATCACGGTGTCGCCGGTGTCCTCGGGTTCGGGCACCCAGATCAGCGCGGCCTTGTTCCGGTCCCCGGCCAGGTGCCGGTCGACGCAGTTGTAGCTGGCGTTCAGCTTGCCGCCGACGAACCACTTCCAGAACGGCGGGTTGCTGGTGTCCAGGGTGGTGTGCCAGTACTCGTCCCAGTGCAGCAGGTCGGCGTATTCCCTGAAGCACTCCGGGAAGTTCTCTTCCGCGAAGCGGTCCAGGATGGCGGGATCCGAGGCGTTCGCCTGGCCGATGAATTTCGGCGGCGGCGGAATATAGCCTTCCTCGCGCCAGTGAACGGCGATCGTTGCCTCGGAAGACTCGGAAGATTCCGATGCCTCGTCGGTGGCCTGCCCTTGAACGTCTTCGGACATTTGGGAGTCCCTCCGCATGCGCGTACTGTCAGATTTAACGCCGGAAGCACTCCAAACTTAACGCGAGTAGCCAGTATCCTCCACGGTCACGATGCATCGATCTGTCGTGAAGCGAAGATTTGCCGCGCTCAGGCCGGGGCCTGTTCAGGCCGGAACCTGCTAGGCCGAGGCCGCGCTCACCGCGGGGTACAGCTCGGGGAACGCCCGGTCCAGGCCGGTGATCCGCATGATCTTCAGCAGCGACGGGCGGGCCGAGGCCAGCGCGAGCTGGCGGCCTTTCTGTCGCGCGTACCGCGCGGCGCGGGCCAGCACCCCGAGCCCGGAGGCATCGCAGAAGGTCAGGCCGGACAGGTCCACCGTGACCGGTGCCGGCCGCCCGTCGATGACCTCGCTGAGGTAGGAGTAGGCCTGCTCGGCCGTTGCGATGTCGAGCTCGCCGGCCACGCTGACTATCTGGTATCCGTTCGCGCCGGTACGGCAGGACAGCTCGAGCTGAGCTGGCTCCGCGGCGGGCTCCGCACGCTTGGCGGTTATCACGGCTGCATCACTTCCCCCGTCTGGCACTGGCGCGACGTCGGTGTCGCGGTCCAGTGGACGAATGATCACGTGCCCTCCCGGTTAACGTCCGCGGACCGCCAAAACGTTCCGCGTACCGCCGAACCGGGACGGATCCCCAGTGCCCCGTACACTGGGGTGAGAGTCCCGATTCTGGCAGCAGGGTCACTACCAGCGCAAATAATTAGAATCCCTGCACTTGAATGCAAACCGGGATTCTGCTGAGTAATACGTATGAGGGGCGGGGGAGGTTCAACCGCGGACAGGGAAACCTCAGTCGCCGAGCTGGCCGGGCCCGAGGCCGGGCCCGTGGACGAGCACTGCCGCTGCGTCCCCGCGGAGCCGCTGCGCCCCTACGTGGCCGCCTACACCGGCTACCGGCAGCGCGGGGTGCCGCCGGCCAGGCACCGCGGCCTGCCGTCGCCCTACCTGACGCTGATCTTCACCCTGGACGAGCCGCTCACGATCGTGGCGCATCCCGACCCCGGGCAGCCGCCCGGCGAGTACGGCACCCTGCTCGGCGGCCTGCACTCCGTCCCCGCCCTGATCACGCACGCGGGCGCGCAGTCCGGCATCCAGGTGGCGCTGCGGCCGCTGGGCGCGCGGGCGCTGCTCGGCCTGCCGGCCGGCGAGCTCGCCGCCCTCGACCTGCCCGCGGAGGCCGTCCTCGGCGGCGTGTGCGCTGAGCTGCGCGAGAAGCTCAAGTCCGCGGCCGGCTGGCCGGAGCGGTTCGCGGTACTGGACGAGATCCTGCTCCGCCGGGCCGCTGACGCTGACGTGGACCCGAAGACCCCGGAGGTCAGCTGGGCCTGGCACGAGCTGCTGCGGGAGGGCGGCGCGACCCGGGTGTCCGAGCTGGCCGCCGGGACCGGCTGGAGCGAGCGGCACCTGACCAGCCGGTTCCGCGCCGAGATCGGGCTGGCGCCGAAGGCCGCCGCCCGCGTCGTCAGGTTCGACCGGGCCAGGAAGCTGCTGGTGCGCAAGCTGACCGCCGGCGGTGATTACCTGCTCGCGGACCTGGCCGCCGAATGCGGCTACTTCGACCAGGCCCACCTGGCGCGGGAGTTCCGCGCGCTGGCCGGATGCCCGCCGAGCCAGTGGCTGGCCGAGGAGTTCCGAAACGTCCAAGCCGGGAACTGGCTGGGTGACGAATCCTGGGAGCATCACAGCTCAACCTAAGGAGGCACGTCATGCCATCCACACCCGAACCGCAGGTCTGGCCCACGCTGCGGGCACACGACGCCCGGGCGCTGATCAAGTTCCTGGTCGACGCGTTCGGCTTCGAGGAGACCGTGGTCTACGGCGACGGGGACCGGGTCGACCACGCCCAGCTCTCCTGGCCGGCGGGCGGCGGTGTCATGCTGGGCTCGGTCCGCGACGGCGACACCGACGCGCACGGCCAGGATCAGGGTTCCACGCCGACCCGGCCGGGGACGTTCGGCGCCTACGTGGTCACCGACGACGTGGACGCGGTGTACCGGCGGGCCAAGGCGGCCGGCGCCGAGATCATCGCCGAGCCGTACGACACCGACTACGGCTCGCACGACTTCGCCGCCGCCGACCCGGAGGGGAACCGCTGGTCTTTCGGGACTTACCGGGGCGAGCCCCGGAAGGGCTAGCGAACCCCACGGAGTAACGTGCCGGGTATGCGCGCCTGGCATGTTGAGGCGCCGGGTCCGGTCACCGGCCACCCGATGCGCCTGCACCCGGACGACGAGACGCCGCGGCCGGGACCCGGTGAGCTGCTGCTCCGGGTCCTGGCCTGTGGCGTGTGCCGTACCGACCTGCACGTGACCGAGGGCGACCTGCCGCCGCACGAGCCTGGGGTCACCCCCGGCCACGAGGTCGTGGGCGAGGTCGCGGCCGTAGGCGACGGCGACACGGCGGGCTTCGGGCCGGGCGACCGCGCGGGCGCCGCCTGGCTCCGCTCGACCGACAACACCTGCAAGTTCTGCCGCCGCGACGCCGAGAACCTGTGCCCGGCCAGTACCTACACCGGCTGGGACGCCGACGGCGGCTACGCCGAGTACATGACCGTGCCCGCCGCCTACGCGCACCGGCTCCCGCCGGGCTACACCGACGAGGAACTGGCCCCGCTGCTGTGCGCCGGCATCATCGGCTACCGTGCGCTCCAGCGGGCCGAGCTCCCGCCAAACGGCCGCCTCGGCATCTACGGCTTCGGCGGCAGCGCGCACCTGGCCACCCAGGTGGCCCTGGCCCGCGGCGCCACCGTGCACGTGCTCACCCGCGGCGAGCAGGCCAAGCGGCTGGCCCTCGAGCTCGGCGCGGCGTCCGTGGGTGAGGCGGACGGCATGCCGCCCGAGCCGCTGGACGCCGCGATCCTGTTCGCCCCGGTCGGGGACCTGGTGCTGCCCGCCCTGGCCGCGCTGGACCGTGGCGGGACCCTGTCGATCGCGGGCATCCACCTGACCGACATCCCGCCGCTCAACTACGAGAAGCACCTGTTCCAGGAGCGGCAGCTGCGCAGCGTCACCTCCAACACCCGGGAGGACGCCCGCGAGTTCCTCGGCTTCGCGGCCAGCCACAAGCTGAAGATCACCGTGCACCCGTACCCGCTCGACCACGCGGACCAGGCCCAACGCGACCTGAAAGCCGGCCGCTTCGACGGCGCCGCCGTGCTCATCCCGTAGGGTTTCCTGACCGTCCGCCGTTAGTGTGCTGACCACATGCCGAACAGGCCGTCCGGTTGATCGACCTGCGCCGGATACCGGGCATACTGGGCATCACAAGGAGCCGCCATGAGTAAGCAAGCGAAACCGCCTCCGCCTGGGGATAAAGCCGCACCGTCCGCGCCGCCTCCGCCGCCGACGTGGCGGAACTGGCTCTGGCCGATCATGCTGGTCGTCATCTTCGCGTTGTTCTTCCTCCTGCCCACCCGGTCGCCCTCGACCAGCCTCACCTACAGCCAGTTCCTCCACGACGTGTCGGCGCACCAGGTGAAGACGGTCGAGCTCGCCAGCACGCCGGGCGGCACGAGCAGCGGCACGCTGACCAACGGGAAGAGCTTCACCGTCGTCATCCCGCCGCAGGCGGGACAGGAGCTGCTCACCGAGCTGCAGGACAACAACGTGGCGGTCTCCTCGGCCCCGTCGGGGAATGGTTTCGGCACCGAGGTGCTGATCTACCTGATCACCTTCGGGCTGCCGATCCTGATCTTCGTCTGGATCTTCCGCCGCATCTCCCGCAACGCGGGCGGCGGCCTGCAGGGCGCGCTCGGCGTGGGCCGGTCCCGGGCCAAGATATTTGACGAGGAGCGGCCCAGCACCACGTTCGCCGACGTGGCCGGCTACGAGGGGGCCAAGGCTGAGATCGCCGAGGTGGTGGACTTCCTCCGGCAGCCCGAGCGGTACACCAGGGCCGGTGCCATGGTGCCGCGCGGCGTGCTCATGGTCGGGCCGCCCGGCACCGGCAAGACGCTGCTGGCCCGCGCGGTCGCGGGCGAGGCGCACGTGCCGTTCTTCTCGGTCACCGGGTCCGGCTTCGTCGAGCTGTTCGTCGGCGTCGGCGCGTCCCGGGTCCGTGACCTGTTCGAGCAGGCGCGCAAGCGCGCGCCCGCCATCATCTTCATCGACGAGGTCGACGCGATCGGCCAGCGCCGGGCCGGCTCGGGCGCGGTGGTCTCCAACGACGAGCGGGAACAGACGCTGAACCAGCTGCTGGCCGAGATGGACGGGTTCGAGCCCTCGGCGGGCATCGTGGTGCTCGCGGCGACGAACCGGCCCGAGATCCTGGACCCGGCCCTGCTGCGGCCGGGGCGGTTCGACCGGCAGGTCACGATCCCGCTGCCGAACGTCACCGAGCGGGCCGCGATCCTGGCCGTGCACTGCCGGGGCAAGAAGCTGGCGCCCGACGTCAACCTCGACGCCATCGCCCGCGGCACCCCCGGCTTCTCAGGCGCCGACCTGGCCAACCTGACCAACGAGGCGGCCATCTTCGCGGTCAGGGACGGCCGGGACGTCATCACCGCCGCCGACTTCGACGCGGCCAGGGACCGTATCATCCTGGGCCGCCGGGAAGGCTCGAACGTGCTGCTGCCGGAGGAGAAGCACGCGGTGGCGGTGCACGAGTCCGGGCACGCCCTGGTGGCCGCGCTGTCCCCGCAGGCCGACCCGGTGGCCAAGGTGACGATCCTGCCCGCCGGGCAGGCGCTCGGCGTGACCGAGCAGCTGCCGCTGGTCGAGCGGCACATGTACGGCGAGGACTACCTGCACGACTCGCTCGCGGTCCGCCTCGGCGGCCGGGCCGCCGAGCTGGTGGTGCTCGGCCAGGGCTCCACTGGCGCGGCCAACGACCTGGCCGGGGCGACCGACCTGGCCACCAAGATGGTCAGGGAGTTCGGCCTGTCCAAGACGCTCGGACCGGTCGGGTACCCGGAGGGCGGCTCGGTGTTCCTCGGCAGCGGCGGACCCGGCATGTCCAGCCGCCCGTTCGCCGAGGCGACCCAGGCGGAGATCGACCGCGAGGTCGCCATGCTGCTCCGCGAGGCCGAGAAGCGGGCGGTGGAGCTGCTCACCGAGCACCGGTCCGTCCTCGACGCGCTGGCCAACTTGCTGCTGGAGAACGAGACGGTGGACGGGTCCGAGGTGTACCGGCTGGCCGGCCTGCCGGACCGGTCGGCGACGCCCCCGTCGGTGGCCCGGCCGGCCACTGTAGCCCCCCAGGCGGTGGCCACCGCCGACGCCAGCCACCAGGACTCGGCCGTTAAATAGAGCCGAACGGGCCCGGGGCACGCCGCCCGGGCCCGGTTCGTGCTCGGGCGTGTAATCTCGGCCCTATGGCCATGGCCTTGCCGGCGCAGATTCCCAGCCCGTCGATTAACAGCTTCAACATCGGCCCGCTGGTCGTTCACTTCTACGCCCTGGCGTACCTGGTCGGCATCGCCGCGGCGATCATCATCACCAGGCGCCGATGGCGTGCTGTCGGCGGCGACCCGGACATCGTCGGCGACATCGCGCTGTGGAGCGTCCCGGCCGGGATCATCGGCGGCCGGATCTACTTCGACATCACCACGCCGATGAACATCCCGCACGTGTGGTACGGCGTCTTCGCCGTGTGGGACGGCGGCCTCGGCATCTGGGGCGGCATCGCCCTGGCCACCGTGGTCGGCCTGTGGCGGCTGCGCCGGCACGGGGTGAACACCGCCCAGTTCATGGACGCGGTGGCGCCCGCCCTGCTGGTGGCGCAGGGCATCGGCCGGATCGGCAACTACTTCAACAAGGAGCTCTTCGGCAGCCCGACGTCGCTGCCCTGGGGCCTGGAGATCCCCTACCAGTACCGGCTGTCCGGCGGGATCCCCGAGAAGTACCTGAACTTCAGCACGTTCCAGCCGACCTTCCTGTACGAGCTGATCTTCGACTTCGCCTGGGCCGGCGTGCTGGTCTGGCTCGGTCATCACCGCAAGATCAAGCCGCCGGGCCTGTTCGCGCTGTACGTGTTCGGCTATTCCGCGTACCGGATCTTCGAGGAGTCGCTGCGCATTGACTCCTCGGTGTACTTCCTCGGCCTGCGCCTGAACACCTACATCGCCTCGGCCCTGGCCCTGATCGGGCTGCTCTGGTTCTGGCGCATCCAGCGCCGCCCCGACCGGGAGACCCCCGCCCCCGCCCCGGACCCCGCACCCGAGGCGGCCGCCGACGAGACGTCCGGCGAGACATCCGGCGAGACGGCCAACGAGCCCCACGACTCCGAATCGGCCCATGGCTGATCCGCCCGCGGCCGACTGGGGCTGGTGGCGGGAGCGGCGGCTGCCCGGGGGACCGCTCCACCTGGACACCGCGGCGGCGGGCCGCTCCTCCCTGGCCACGCTGGCCGCGACCGCGGCGCACGCCGAGCGGGAGGCCACCACCGGCGCCTACGTCGCCCAGGAAGAGGCCGAACCGCTCCTCGCCCAGGGCCGCGCCGACCTGGCCCGGCTACTCGGCGTCCCGGACGGCGGAGTGGCGTTCGTGCCGAGCGCGCAGGCGGCGCTCGACACGCTGCTGGCCATCTGGCCGCTGCGCGAGGGCGACGCGGTGGCGGTGGTGCCGTGCGAGTGGGGCCCCAACCTGGACGCGTTCGCCGCCCGAGGCCTGCGGATCACCGAGCTCCCGGCGTACGGCGACGGTGCCGTCGACCTGGCCGCGCTGGAGCGGATGCTGGCTGGCGACACTCCCGGCGGCCCGCCCGCCGCCGTCCACCTGGTGCAGGTCACCTCGCACCGCGGCCTGGTCCAGCCGGTGGCCGAGGCGGCGGCGCTGTGCCGCGCGGCGGGTGTGCCGCTCTGGGTGGACGCCGCCCAGGCCCTCGGGCACGTGGACACCGCGTGCGGCGCCGACGCGATCTACGCCACCAGCCGCAAGTGGCTCACCGGCCCGCGCGGCGTGGGCGTGCTCGGGGTGGCCGGGCCCTGGTGGGACCGGCTCCGCATCACCGCCCCCGAACTGGAGAAGAGCATCCGCCCCCCGGACACCAGCCCGCTGTGGCTGCTGGACGCGACCGAGGCGAACGTGGCGGCCTGGGTGGGCCTGTGCACAGCCATCGCCGAGCACCTGGCGGCGGGCCCGAGTCGGGTCTGGGCCCGGCTGGCCGAGGTCGGCAGGCAGACCCGCGAGGCCCTGGCCGACCTGCCCGGCTGGGCCGTGGCCGACCCGGTGACCGCGCCGTCCGCCATCGTCGCCCTGCGCGCCACCAGCGGCCAGGACGTCGGCAAGACCCGGGCCGGGCTGCTGCCCGGCATCGTCACCACCGCGGCCAGCACGCTGCGCGCCCCGCGCGACATGACCGAGCCCCTGCTCCGGGTCAGCCCGCACGTCGACTGCACCGCCGAGGACCTGGACCGGCTCCGCCTGGCCCTGCTCGCGCTGGACTAGCGTGCCCGCCGACATAACGGTCCGCCGCGCCGACCCCGCCGAGGCCGACCTGGTCGGAGCGCTGACCGAGCGGGTCTACCGGGACGGCGGCTTCGGTAGCGGCGCCTACGCCGAGGTCCTGCGCGACGGCCGCTCCCGCGTCCGCGACGGCATCGTCCTGGTCGCCGCCGCGGACGGCACGATCAGCGGCACCGTCACCCTGGCCCTGCCCGGAAGCCCGCTCGCCCACCTGTGCCGCGCCGACGAGGCCGAGGTCCGGATGCTCGCCGTCGACGAGACGGCTCGCGGCCTCGGCGTCGCCGGCCTCCTCATGGCCGCCTGCGAGACCCTAGCCCGCGACCAGGGCATGGCCGCCGTGATCTTGTGCACCGAGACCCGCATGCTCGCCGCCCAGCGCCTCTACGAGCGCCGCGGCTACCTCCGCGACCCCGCCCGCGACTGGCAGATCCGCAACGTCGACCTCATCGCCTACCGCCTCCCCCTCTAACTCCGCCTCCCCTCTAGCCCTCGCCGCCGCCTCTAACCCCGCCGCCGCGCCCACCCGCTGGTTCCCGCCCGCCGTCGCACTCGCCCGCCGCCCGGACTCAACGCCATGAAACCCCGGATCCAGTGCGCAGGAACGCCATGAATGCCCGAATTCATGGCGTCAACCCGGCGGGATTACGTCTTGGCCCTGACCATCCGCGACACCAAGCCGCCCCGGCCGCAGCCCAGAGCAGCAACCCGTCGCCTGACCCCGCCCCTGATGATCATGAAGGGTTTTAGTCTGCCCAGACTAAAAACCCTTCGCGATCTCAGACGC
>DAIOWL010000205.1:0-3121 GCA_036758545.1 Streptosporangiaceae bacterium
GCCAAACCGAGGAAAGGGCGCTCGCCGAGATCAAGGCCCTGCTGGAGAAGAACCTCCCTGGCGGGAACGGAGCGAGCAATGTCTGAAGACCTCCCCGCCCCGCGGCTGACCACGAAGATCGGCATCGACACGGAGGAGCTGACCGGGCGGACCTTCCCCTACCAGTTCGACCGCTCGCTGGTGGAGGACGTCGACCTGGTCGCGGCCACGCCCGGCGCCGACATCAACTGGCTGGAAGACGTGCACCTGATGTACGAGGACGGCATGCCGGCCGTCTTCGACCGCTACACCAACGCCTTCCTCAAGATCCACTTCGAGATCCCGGAGGGCGAGGAGGACACCTACGCGCGCAAGGTCCTCATCACCCACCTGCGCGAGGGCAACTCCTACGGCATCTGGCTGAAACGCAAGCACGCCAAGTTCGGTCAGCCGGAGCTCGGCCCCTGGCGTGACGACTCGCCCACGGTGGGCGAGCACTGGCAGCCGCCCACCCTGACGGGCTGGGAACCGCCGCAAGGGCACTAATCGCGGAGATCATCTTTGTGTCCACTGCCAGTGGACTCTGTTTCATGGAACGCCTATGCTGGCCGTGCACGAGTTTGTCCGGCTGGTCCCCGGGAGGAACGCCGTGGCAGCAGTCCGCGCCCCGAGCCACCCCAGGCGCCGCCGACCCCCCAAGTACGGCGCGCTCGCGCTGCTGCGCCACGGCCTGTCCGGCCGCCCGTGGCCGCGGGCCTGGGCGGACCAGCCGCTGCGGGACACCTACGACGTGGTCATCATCGGCGGCGGCGTGCACGGCCTCGCGGCCGCCTACTACCTGGCCGTCAACCACGGGATCACCGACGTCGCCGTGCTGGACAAGGGGTACATCGGCAGCGGCGGCTCGGGGCGGAACACGGCCATCCTCCGGTCGAACTACCTGACCCCCGAGGGCGTCCGCTTCTACGACCGGTCCATGCAGCTCTACCGGACGCTCGCCGCCGACCTGGACTACAACGTGATGTTCTCCCGGCGCGGGCACCTCACGCTGGCCCACAACGACTCGTCCCTGCGCACCATGCGCTGGCGGGCCGAGGTCAACCAGATGCAGGGCATCGACTCCGAGGTCATCGACCCGGCCGAGATCAAGCGCCTGGTGCCGTACCTGGACACCTCGGCGGAGACCCGGTACCCGATCCTGGGCGCGCTCTACCACCCGCCCGGCGGCATCATCCGGCACGACGCGGTCGTCTGGGGCTACGCCAGGGCCGCCGCCGCCGCCGGAGTGCACATCCACCAGGACACCGAGGTCACCGGCATCGACATCGTTGGCGGCACGGTGCGCGGGGTGCGCACGAGCAGGGGGGACATCGCCACGCCGGTCGTGCTCAACGCGACCGCCGGGTGGTCCACGCTGGTGGCGGCGATGGCGGGGGTACGGCTGCCCATACAGACATACCCGCTGCAGGCCGCCGTCACCGAGCCCGTTCGGCCGTTCCTTCATGCCGTGGTCGTGTCCGGCACCTTGCACGTCTACGTCAGCCAGACCGACCGCGGTGAGCTCGTGTTCGGGGCGAGCGTCGACCCGTTCGCCTCCTACTCCACCCGCGGCACGCTGGAGTTCGCCGAGGGGCTCGCGACGCACGTCATCGAGCTCATGCCGGCGCTGTCGAAGGTACGGCTGCTGCGCCAGTGGAGCGGGCTGTGCGACATGACGCCCGACTTCTCCCCCATCATGGGCGGCACCGGGGTGGAGGGCTTCTACGTCGACGTCGGCTGGGGCACCTACGGCTTCAAGGCCGGCCCGGTCTCCGGGGAGGCGATGGCGCGGTGCATCGCCGACGGCCGCGCCCCGGAGATCATCGAGGCGTTCGGGCTGGGCCGGTTCGGCGCGGGCGAGCTGGTCGGTGAGAAGGGGGCGGCCGCCGTTGGCCACTGACCTGGGAGGCGGCACGCCGTGATCCTCATCCCGTGCCCCTGGTGCGGCCCGAGAGACGCGGGCGAGTTCCACTATTCCGGCGAGACCAAGCCGCGGCCTGACGCGGCCACCACCCTGCCGGAGCAGTGGCGCAGCTACCTGTACTTCCCCGACAACCCGCGCGGCGAGGTGACCGAGACCTGGTACCACCGGATGGGCTGCCGCCAGTTCTTCGTCCTCCAGCGCGACACGGACACCAACGAGTCGATCCCGCCGGCCAGGCCCCAATGAGCGGCTCTATACGGCTGGGCCCGCAGCCGGGCGAGGAGATCGACCGCAAGCGGCCCTTCAACTTCCGCTGGAACGGCGGCAGCGTCCCGGCGTTCGACGGGGACACGATCGCGTCGGCGCTGGCGGCGTCCGGGCTCCGGGTGTTCTCGCGCAGCTACAAGTACCACCGGCCGCGCGGCCTGCTCACCGCGAACTTCCACGACCCCGGGTGCTTCTTCCAGGTCGGCGACGAACCGAACGTGCGTGGCGCGCACCGGCTGGCCGAACCGGCCATGGACGTGCGTGCCCAGAACACCTGGCCGTCCCTGGGCTTCGACGTCAAGGCGGTCAACCAGCTGGCCGGCCGGTTCCTCGGCCCCGGCTTCTACTACAAGACCTTCATCAAGCCGCAGCGGCTGTGGCCGCTGTACGAGCGCGTGCTGCAGCGGTTCGTGCACGCGGGGCAGGTGTCCCCGGACACGCCGCGGACCGCCGTCGACAAGCGCTTTGCCCACCCCGACGTGCTGGTGGCCGGCGGCGGGCCGGCCGGGATGGCCGCCGCCGTGGCCGCGGCGCAGGCCGGCGCGCGGGTCATGCTGGTCGAGGAGGAGTACCGGCTCGGCGGCCACCTGCGCTGGGGCGACAGCGCCGCCCTGGCCGCGCTGGCGGAGCTGCGGGACCAGGTCGCGGCCACGCCGGGGATCGAGGTGCTCACCAACGCGGTGGTGGCGGGCCGCTACGACGGCAACTGGACCGCGGTGGTGCGGCGGGATCTCCCGGGCGGAGCCGAACAGCTCATCAAGGCGCGCACGAAGGTCCTGGTCGTCGCGCCCGGGCTGATCGAGCGGCCCTACGTCTTCGCGGGCAACGACGTGCCCGGGGTGATGCTGTCGACCGCGGTGCGCCGGCTCATCAGGCTGCACGCGGTCAAGCCGGGCGAGCGGGCGGTCGTGC
>DAIOWL010000205.1:3221-9423 GCA_036758545.1 Streptosporangiaceae bacterium
GTGCGCCGGCTCATCAGGCTGCACGCGGTCAAGCCGGGCGAGCGGGCGGTCGTGCTGACCGCCAACGCCGACGGCGACGCGGCCGTCGCGGACCTGGTCCAGGCCGGTGTGGACGTAGCCCGGGTCCTCGACGCGCGGGCCGGCCAGGGCATCGTCCGGGTCCGCGGTCATAGGGGCGTCCGGGCGGTGGAGGCCGCGGACGGGACCACGACCGAGTGCGACCTGCTGGTGACCGCGACCGGCTGGACCGCGCCGGCCGCCCTGCTCAGCATGGCGGGCGACCGGCCTGCCTACGACCCGCGGGCGGCCAGGTTCTTCCCCGGCGCCCTGCCGGACGACGTGCTGGCCACGGGCGGTATCGCCGGGGACGGAAGCCACGAGGAGCTGATCGCGCACGCCGGCGCGGTAGGCCGGGAGGCGGCCCGCCGGGCGGCCAGGATCCGCCGGGAGCGCCAGGCGGCCGTGCCCACCCGGGCGCAGGCCAATGGGGCCGAACGGGCCCGGGACGACGCCGGCCCGACGGCCATCCCGGAACTCCCGGTCGACGCTCATCCGGAGCTGTTCCGCGCCAGCACCCACGGGATCGTGGACTTCTGCGAGGACGTGTCGTCCAAGGACATCGTCTCGGCGGTGCGGGAGGGCTACGACTCGATCGAGCTGGCCAAGCGCTACACCACGGCCACGATGGGGCCGACCCAGGGCAAGATCGAGCTGGTCAACGCCATCGCGGCGGCGGCCGAGGCCACCGGCCAGAGCATCGGCGACACCGGGACGACGACCTGGCGGCCGCCTTATGCCCCGGTGACGCTCGGGGCGCTAGCGGGTCGGCCCCTCGAGCCCGTTCGGTACTCACCGATGCAGCCGTGGCACGAGGCGCACGGCGCCCGGCCGTTGATCGCCGGGGCCTGGATCAGGCCCGACCACTACGGTGACCCGGCCGCCGAGGTCCGCAACGTGCGGAGCAAGGTCGGCATCATCGACGTCACCCCGATCGGCAAGCTCGACCTGCGCGGTCCCGACGTGCCGCGGCTGCTCAACCTGGTGTACGTGAACAAGTGGTCCAAGCTCGGCCTCGGCCGGGTCAGGTACGGCGTGATGTGCGCCGAGGACGGCGTGGTCTTCGACGACGGCGTCACCGGCCACCTGGGCCCGGACCACTACCTGATGAGCACCACGTCCTCGGGGGCCGCGGCGGTGTGGGAGTGGCTGGAGAACGTGCTGCAGACCATGCACCCGGACTGGGCGGTGCACGTCACCCCGGTGACGACCGCCTACGCCAGCATGAACGTGGCCGGGCCCGCGTCCCGGGACCTGCTGCTGCGGGTGACCGAGGGTGTCGACCTGGCCAACGAGGCGTTCGGCTATATGGAGGTGCGGACCGGGCGGATCGCCGGGGTGGACGGGTGCGTGCTGTGGCGGATCGGGTTCACCGGCGAGCTGTCGTACGAACTGCACGTCCCGGCGGGCTACGGGCTGCACGTCTGGGAGACGCTGATGGACCGCGGCGCCGACCTCGGGGTGGCGCCGTTCGGGGTGGAGGCCCAGCGCATCTTGCGGCTGGAGAAGGGCCACCTCATCGTGGGGCAGGACACCGACGGCCTGACCCGCGGCTTCAGCGCGGGTCTCGACTGGGCGATCAAGCTGGACAAGGACGACTTCCTCGGCAAGCCCGAGCTGGCCTGGCAGCACGATAATGCCTCCAGCGGCCGGGGCCCGGGCATGCAGCTGGTCGGGCTGCAGCCGGAGGACGGCTCGGTGGTGCCGCCCGAGGCGAGCCAGATCGTCGACGGGCCGCGCATCGCGGGCCGGATCACGTCGAGCCGGATGTCGCCCACGCTCGGCCGCTCGATCTGCCTGGGGCAGGTCTCGGCTTCGCTCGCGGCCCCGGGAACCCTGGTCACGGTCCGGCTGCCCGGCGGCCGACTGATCGGCGCCCGGGTGACCGAGCACCTCGCTCACGTGGATCCCGAAGGGAGCCGGATGCGTGTCTGAGCCTGTGTCCAGGAGTCCGATTGCCCCGGCTCCCCCGGTGCGGGTGGAGGCAGGCTGGGAGGTGAGCGGCTGCCGCAGCGAGGCCGCGCTCACGATCACCGACTGCACGCCGCTGGCCAAGGTCCACCTGCGGGCACCGTGGAACGGCGCGATGGCCAAGGCGCTGGGTGTCCCGTTCGGGCGGGCCGACCGGGACGGTACTAGCCAGGTCGGGGCTAGCCAGGGCGGGGCTAGCCAGGGCGGGGCTAGTCAGGACGGGGGCTGGCTGGTCGTCGGATCCGGCCCCGGCGAGTGGCTGGTGCTGGCCCCGCCGGACGCGGCCGCGGCGGTGACCGACTGGCTGGGCACGGTGGCGGCCGACGCGGCGGGCGACGAGTTCGTCAGCGTGACCGACCTGACCCACGGCCGGGCGCTGGTCCGGGTCACCGGCCCGGACGCGGCCGACCTGCTGGCCCGGCTGTGCGGGGCCGACCTGGACGACGACATGGCGCCCGACGGGGCGGCCCTGCGGTCGGGGGTGGCTGGCGTGGCCACCGACATCGTCCGGGACGACACCATGATCGATGGGGCCGCCGTGCCCTCCTACCTGCTGCACTGCGAACGGTCGTCGGGCCAGTACCTGTTCGGCGCGCTGGTCAGCGCGGGCGAGTCGCTCGGCATCGGCGTCGACGGCTTCCGCCTGCCTGGGATCTAACTGCTGAGAAAG
Organism: Streptosporangiaceae bacterium; assembly: GCA_036758545.1. Classification (GTDB taxonomy): domain Bacteria; phylum Actinomycetota; class Actinomycetes; order Streptosporangiales; family Streptosporangiaceae; genus Palsa-504. Next base: position 5,920 of record DAIOWL010000205.1, read on the forward strand.
AGGAGCACCATGGCCTTCCCGAGCGACCTGGAGATCGCGCGCGGCGCGGCGCTAAAGCCGCTCGAGGACGTCGCGGACGCGATGGGCATCGCCTCGCACCTGCTCGAGCCGCACGGCGAGGAGGTGATGAAGATCAAGCTCGAGGCCATCGCGGAGCTGTCCGGCCAGCCCGCGGCCAGGTACGTGGTGGTGAGCGCGATCACCCCCACGCCGCTCGGCGAGGGCAAGACCACCACGACGGTCGGCCTCGGGCAGGGGTTCAAGCACATCGGGAAGCGGGCCACGGTCGCGATCCGGCAGCCGTCGATGGGGCCCACGTTCGGCATCAAGGGCGGCGCGGCCGGCGGCGGGTACAGCCAGGTCGTCCCCATGGAGGCGCTCAACCTGCACCTGACCGGCGACATGCACGCGGTCACGGCGGCCCACAACCTGCTGGCCGCGATGCTCGACAACCACATCTACCAGGGCAACACGCTCGGCATCGACCCGCACAACATCACCTGGCGGCGGGTGCTCGACGTCAACGACCGCGCGCTGCGCAACATCGTCATCGGGCTGGGCGGACGGGCGGACGGGGTGCCCCGGCAGACCGGCTTCGACATCACCGCGGCCTCCGAGGTCATGGCGACGCTGGCGCTGGCCGGCTCCCTGGCCGACCTGCGCGCCCGGCTGGGCCGGATCGTGATCGGCTACACCGGGGAGGGGACCCCGGTCACCGCCGAGCAGCTGGCCGGGGCCGGGTCGATGGCGGTCCTGCTGCGCGACGCGATCAAGCCGAACCTGCTCCAGACGCTGGAGAACACGCCGGTGCTGGTGCACGCCGGGCCGTTCGGGAACATCGCCACCGGGAACTCCTCGGTGATCGCCGACCTGATCGGCATCCACGCCGGCGACTACCTCGTCACCGAGGCCGGCTTCGGCGCGGACATGGGCGCCGAACGGTTCTTCAACATCAAGTGCCGCACCTCCGGGCTGCGCCCCGACGCCGCGGTCATCGTCGCGACCGTCCGCGCGCTCAAGGCGCACTCCGGCAAGTACAAGATCGTGGCCGGTCGGCCGCTGCCCGAGGACCTGCTGCGGGAGAATCCGGATGACGTTCTGGCCGGGGCCGCGAACCTGCGCAAGCAGATCGAGAACATCCGCCTGCACGGCGTCTCCCCGGTGGTGGCGATCAACGCCTTCCCCACCGACCATCCCAGCGAGCACCAGGTGATCAGGGACATCGCCGCGGACATGGGGGCACGGGCGGCGGTGTGCACGCACTTCGCCGACGGCGGCCGGGGCGCCGTCGAGCTGGCCGAGGCGGTGAGCGAGGCGGCCGAGGAACCGACGGACTTCCACTTCCTCTACCCCGACACGGCCAGCCTGCGGGAAAAGATCGCGGCCGTGGCGACACAGGTCTACGGCGCGGACGGGGTCAGCTACTCCACCCAGGCCGCCAAGCAGCTGGACACCTACGAGCGGGCCGGTTTCGGCCGCCTGCCGGTGTGCATCGCCAAGACGCACCTGTCGATCTCGTCCGACCCCGCGCTCAAGGGCGCGCCGACCGGCTGGACCCTGCCCGTCCGCGAGGTCCGCGCCTCGGTCGGCGCGGGCTTCGTGTACCCGATCTGCGGCGACATGCGGACGATGCCGGGACTCAGCAAGAACCCGGCCGCGGCCCGCATCGACCTCGACGACGACGGCCAGGTGGTCGGGCTATCGTGACTGCGTGAGCTCGTTCCTGGGCGAGCCGGTCCGGGGCTTCCTGGATCAGCTCGCGGCCCGGACGCCGACCCCGGGCGGCGGCGGGGCGGCGGCGGTGACCGGCGCGATGGCGGCCGGGCTGGTCGCCATGGCCGCCCGGTTCTCCGCGACCCGGCTTCCCGACGCCGGGGAGCTGGCGGACCAGGCCGACGAACTGCGCCGTCGTCTGGCCCAGCTGGCCGACATGGACGCCCGGGCCTACGCGGCCGTGCTCGAGGCGCTCCGCCTTCCCCGGGAGACGAGCCAGCGGGAGGTCCAGCGGCAGGAGGCACTGCTGGGCGCGGCCCTCGTGCCGCTGGAGATCGCCGGGATCGGCGCGCGGGTGGCTGTGATGGCCGCCGGGCTCGCCGAGGCGGGCAACCCGAACCTGCGCGGCGACGCCGTGACCGGGGCGGTGCTCGCGGCGGCTTCGGCCCGCAGCGCGGCCTGTCTGGTGGACATCAACGTCGGGCTGGGCGGGCTGGATCCCGGGCTATCACGGCGGGCCGCCCAGGCCGCCGCCGACGCCGGTGACGCCGCCGGAGGCGCCAGCGCCGCCTAACGGGCCAGCGCCACCGGGCCAGTTGGAACGCCATGAAACCCCGGATCCAGCGCGTTCTAACGCCATCGAAGCCCGGTTTCAGTGCGTGCGGCAGAGGGCCAGGGCCGCGCTGGGCCAGAGCTGAATCGAACTCTTGTCACACTGGCCCCGCCTGTACCAGATCCTTACGGCTATACCGCGACTTCGCGCTCCGGAGCCGCTGATTTCCATGATCGCGAAGGGTTTTAGTCTGTACGGACTAAAGATCCTTCATGATCATGAAAATCCGTACCTCAGTGCAGATTATGGCTGGTATCCAGGGTGGGCTGGAGTGTTGTTGATGGTTATCCGGCGCTTTGTGGGGTTGTGCTGGCGGACGCGGGGCGGTGGCGGGCGATGATCGCTACGGCCGAGCCGACCAGCAGGACGAGGACACCGTAGGCACCGAGCGGAGCCGCGGCGGCGGGCCCGAACGCGGCCGCCGCGATCCCGGCCGCGACCGCGAAGTCGCGCATGGCCACCGGGAGCAGCACGGCGGTCGCCTGGCCGGCCGGGGCCCGCAGGGCGAGAACCCAGCCGAGCGCCGCGGACCCGGCTACGTAGACGACGAGTGCGACGATCACCGTGACATAGGCGGAGTTCAGCTTGATCTGGCTGGCGACCTGCCAGAGCAGCACGAGCAGGGCCAGCACCGTGACGAGGCGGATGCCGTCGTCAACCGCGGGCCCGGGCGACCAGGCCGTGCGCAGCGCCACGCCCGCGGCCAGCGGCAGCGCGATGACGACCGCGAGGTTGCCGAGCAGCCCCGCCGAGGACACGGTGACCGACGCCCCCAGCAGCGACAGGATCGGGCCCGCCGCCACCACGGTGATGATCGTGGACGCCGCCAGCAGCGTGGCGCACACCGCCGCGTCGCCGCCCGCGATGACGCACAGCGCCACCGTGGCCACCTCGGCGGGAGCGACCCCGGCGGCCTGGATGCCGGAGCGCAGCACCGGGTCGCCGATCAGCAGGCTGGCGGACCAGGCCAGGGCGGGCAGGGCCGCGGTGCTGACCAGCAGCACGACCGCGATGCGCCGCCAGGCCAGGCGGACGGCGGCCAGGTCGGCGAGGCGCAGGGACAGTCCCGTCGCGAAGACCAGGACGGCCAGGGCGGCATCGATGCCGTTTCCCGCGGCCAGGGCGCGTCCCGGCGCGGGAGCGGCCACGCCGGCGGCCGCGACCACGAGCACGAGGAC
>DAIOWL010000206.1:0-9405 GCA_036758545.1 Streptosporangiaceae bacterium
CTACCAGAAAGACGTCCCGAACCACTTGACGCAAAGAGGTCTCGATATGCGCGGCGCTGGTGCGCGGGCAATGCGCTGCGTCCGCCGAGCATAACTGGCTGATACGTGAACCGCCATCAACACGATGGATCCGGTAAGCGACCGCCCGGAATCGGCCGCGTCCCCTGCCGTCTGCGGCATTTCGGCGCGGTTACCTTCCGTGACGATGACCGGTCAGGCGCGGCGTCACGGTGGCGGGCGAGGTCGGCCTCGGCGGTAACTGTGGCCGCGGCCTCGGGGTCAAGGCGGTGTAGCGCTCGGGGAGCGCACCGGGGCGTGGCGGGAGCGGGCCGGCCGGGTGACACATTGGTCCCGTCCCTGCGGCGGGTGAGGGCGGAGTGCCGCAGCTGGCGGAGGCCCGGCCGGTGCGGGCGCGAACAGGTCCCCGACCCGGCGGCAGGACAGGCGTACCCGCAAGCGAGAGGTGTATCAAACCCGGGCCCGTCCGCTCTGTACTGCGTTGGATGACCCGCGGGCTCAGCAGGACACGCTCGTGCTCGCGGGGCGGCTCATCGGCACAGGGGGATTCTCATGAAACAAGTTCCGGATCACGTCGGATTACCCGGGGGGATGTCGAGGCGGTGCTGCATGCCTTCGGCGGAGGAGGACGGGCAGTCCTGCTCCACAGCAAGACGGCCGAAGGTGCCCCGGCGGACTTTGTCGGCAGTCACGGGTCGATCCGGCCGTTCGCCGGGTCACCGTGGGACGGCGCGCACTTCTGCGCCGACGACTCGCACGTGATCGTGATCGCCGACTTCGAGGGCGGCGATGCCTCTTTCCAGCACGACGACGCGGCGCGCATCATGAACGGGCTGGAGGTCAGCTTCACCCTCGACGGCGCTGCGCTGCCGACGACCCGCACCGCGATCAAGCGGTTCTTGAACCCCGAGCAGTTCGGGCTTGAGGTGGCCTACTACTTCCAGCAGGGCCAGATCATGGCACCGGCCGATCTGAGCATCGGCAGCCACCGGCTGGAGGTCACGGTGATAGACGCATCGGGTCAGCAGAACTTCCACGACGGGATCACGTTCTTCATCGACCCGCCTGGCACCGGAGCCTGCGGATAAGCAGCACCGGCACGAGCCGGCTGCGCTAGCTTGTTATGTCATCTGCCGACCCTGAGCTGCAGGTTCCTTCCGGCATGGGAGCGGCGTCTGCGCCGTGTCGATGCGAGTGAGTGCGGCCTCCGCGTGATCTTGAGTCCTGGCCAACGGACCAATGATCATCATGGAGGCAGTGATGGACAGCTTGCTAGCGGATAGACCGGAGGGTGGGACTGTAACCGGTGCTGGCGGCTCTGTGACGACCCGAAGGCAGGCGTTTGCCCGGGCCATCCACGCCACCGATGACCGGGCCCGGACCGGATGCGGCATCTCTATGCAGCGCACGGCGCCACGCTCCCCCGGCAAAGCGATCACACGCGGTTTTTCCGACGGTCACGCCCAGGCCCGCGAAGATTCTCCGTTCCGCGCGGTGATGAAGAGCGGCCGCTGTGCGGTCACGGTTGCCAGATCGGCCCATTCGGTACCGCTGTACGCAGCGGTAAGGTCTTGCTGGTGGACGGTATCCATGATCTGGGTGGCATGCAGGGCTTGGGGCCGGTAGATCATTCGTCGGCGGAACCGGTTTTTCACCATCGGTGGGAGGCGGTGGCCCGGGCGCTGCTGGCGGTTGTGGCTGGCGCGGTCGAGGCGAGCGGCGGGGAGTTCCGGCACTCGATCGAGCGCATGGAGCCGGGCCACTACCTGACGTCGAGCTATTACGAGCACTGGCTCACCGCGGCGGCGACCCTGGCCGTGGAGCATGGGCTGGTGACGGGCTCCGAGCTTGAGGTACGCGCGGGCGGGCGGTTCCCGCTGAGCGGCCCGGTGCTGGCGCCGCCCGTGGTAGATGCTGGGCCGGATGTCAGCACGCCGCGCTTCGGCGTTGGCGACCGGGTCCGGGTGCGGGAGTGGCATCCGCCCGGGCACACCCGCTGCCCTCGGTATGTGCGGGGCAAAGCGGGGACGGTGGTGCGGTTGGATGGCATCCATTCGGTGCCCGATATCGAGGCCCACGGCACTGCCCGGCGCCACGAGCCGACGTATTCGGTCCGGTTCGACGCCGCGGAGCTGTGGGGTGACGGCCAGCGCGGTGTGCGGGTGCACGTCGACCTATGGGACAGCTACCTGGAGCCATCATGAGCAACAGCACGCACCACCCGGCTCCGATGTCGCCGGTTGAGCAGCGGGTTGCCGCGCTTGAGGATTTGCTGACCGAACGAGGGCTGGTGCCGGAGGGGTTCATCGAGCAGATCACTCGCCGGTATGAGTCGGAGATCGGCCCGATGAATGGGGCGAAGGTGGTGGCCCGGGCCTGGGCTGATCCTGAGTACAAAATGCGGCTGCTGGCTGACGGCACCGCCGCGATTGCCGAGCTCGGCTTCGGCGGGCCGGAAGGTGATCACGTGGTGGTCGTGGAGAACACCCCCATCGTGCACAACGTGATCGTGTGCACGCTCTGCTCCTGCTACCCGTGGCCGGTGCTCGGGCTGCCACCGGCCTGGTACAAAGATCCCCCCTACCGCGCGCGGATGGTCCGCGAGCCCCGGGCCGTGCTGGCCGAGATGGGCTGCCCGCTGCCCGAAGAGGTGGAGATCCGGGTGTGGGACTCCTCCGCCGAGATCCGCTACCTCGTCTTGCCCCAGCGACCGCCCGCGACCGAGGGCATGACCGAGGCTGAGCTGGCCGCCCTGGTGACCCGGGACTCGATGATCGGCGTGGCCAGGCTGTGACCACCCCGCTGAGCCTGTCCGGGCTGGACCTGCCCCGCCGCAACGGCGAGCTGGCCTTCGACGCGCCCTGGCAAAGCACCGTGTTCGCGCTGGCGGCCGCGGTTATCGAGCATGCCTTCGGCGGCGACCGGGAACCGTTCCGGCAGCAGCTCATCAAGGCCATCGCCGCCGAACCCGGCCGCCCCTACTGGGAGAGCTGGACCGCCGCGCTCGAAGCTCTCGTGCCCACCCTGCCCGAACGATCCACGCCCTGACAGAACATGACTCGGCGCACCACAGCACAACACCGGATCCGCCTTATGATCGGCGACTCGGTCGCCGGGGTGGCCCACCCGGTGCGGCGCCGATCCGGGTGATCTGTATGCCGCTATGGGCCGGGCCGGCCGACGTCCGGATCTTCGGTTAGGGCGACGACTCGGACTGATTTCGGTGCTCCGGTCAGGGCAATCCGGCGCGGGGGGTGTCGACGCGGGCGGTCATCAGGCTCGCCTCGCGAGCGTTCTTGCGGGCTTCCTCCTGGAAGTCGGGTGCGGCGCAGATGAACAGGGTGCGGCCGTCGGCTCCGCCGAGCATGCAGGCGAACACGCCGGTGCCGGCCTGGACCTCGTCGATGATCTCGCCGCCCTCGCGCACCCGGATGACCCGGCCGCCGAGCCCGTCGGCTATCCACATCGCCCCGTCCGCGTCCAGGCAGCAGCCGTCGGGGGCGACGACGACCTGGGCGAGCATCTTCGCGAGCTCGCTGTCGCTCGGCTGTTCCCCGAACTTCGCCCAGGTGCGGCGGTTAGCCAGGGTGCCGTCTTCGGTGATGTCGAAGGCGCTGACGCGGTTGCCGAAGGTCTCGTCCACCAGCAGCGTGCCGTCCTCGGTGATCACGCTGCCGTTGGGGAACCACATGTCCCCGGCGACCTTGGTCACGGTCCCGTCGGGATCGACGCGCAGCAGACCGGCCGGCTTGAGGTCGGCCCCGCTCATGAGGTCGAAACCGAACTCGCCGACGAAGGCACGGCCCTGGGAGTCGACCACCATGTCATTGAGATGTCCGCTGATGTAGCCGGACACGTCCGCGTGACAGACGAGGGTGCCGTCAGCCTCGCGGCGCAGCAGGCGGCCGTCGCGCATGGAGACAATCAGCAGGCGGCCGTCCGGGAGCCAGCCGAGCCCCGAGGGCTGCCCGGGGACCTCGGCCTCGGTCCGGACGTCGCTGCCGTCCTCTGCCGCCGAGTACACACGGTTGGTATAGAAATCGGAGAACCAGATCCGCTGGTCATGCCAGCGGGGCCCTTCCAGGTAGGACATGCCCGTAACGATGATGCTGATCTCGCGGCTCATTCATCCTCCTCGGGGCGGGTGTACGGCGGCCTACCCGCGGGCCGTGTCGAGGAAGCGCTCTAGCTCACCTCGGATACCGGGTCCGCATGGCTGGAATACGACTTCGGTGACACCGCGGGCGCGGTAGTCCTCGAGGGCCCGCCGGACCTGGTCACGGGTTCCGCTCAGCGTGACATCCCGGAGCGTGCTGCTGCCGCCGGCACGCCAGCAGGCCTCGTCGGCGGCATTGAGCTCGACGCAGTGACCGGTGTGCACGGCGAGGTGGCGCTGGCGATCGGGGGCCTGCTCGATGACCGTGAGCCACTCGTCCCCGCGGGGCAGGGTGCGCACGGCGTCGGGGCCGCCGAACTCGTAGGCGCCGTGCAGCGACAGCGCCCAGCCAGGACCAGCGGCCAGACGGGCGTGCTCGGAGTCGTCCGGCTCTCCCTCGTCGAGCACCGTGCCCCAGGCGAGGAAGGCGGCCCACGCGTAGTCGGCCATGAAATCCGGCATCTGCAAGGTGGCGAACAGGCCGTCACCGAGTTCATGAGCGACCTTGTTGCCCTTGGGCCCCAGGGCGGCGATCAGGACCGGCACCTCAACGGGACGGGCGGGCGCATGCCCGTCCGGGTGCAGCATCTGCATGCGGGCGCCCTCCCATTCCACCACCTCACCACGGAGCAGGGCCCGGTACGTGCGGATGTAGGAATCCATGAACGCCCAGGGGATGGCGGGGTAGCCCATGGCCCGGCGCCCGGTGAATCCCGTCCCGAAGGAGACCGCGACGCGGCCCGGCGCGAGCGCGCACAGCGTGGCGGTGGCGGCGGCATTGACCATCGGATGACGCAGGCTCGGCACGAGCACCCCCGGGCCCAGGCCGATGCGCTCGGTGCGTTGCGCGGCGAGCGCCAGCGTCATCCAGACGTCCGGGCTCTGCTGGGGCGTGTCGTAGATCCAGGCCCGGTGGTAGCCGAGCTGCTCGGCCAGCGCGATGTTGTCAGGAGAATCCAGGGCGGTAGGGAACGCGCATGACACCTCCATCGGTGCCCTCCTTTCGACGATGATGCGTGATCGTTCAGAGGATGGCATCCTGCCGGCGAACTAACTAAGCGCATAGTTAGTTCCTTCAGAAGCGTACGCTTGGCTACACGGCGCCGACAAGATGGCTCACGTCCGCCCGGGGTACTCCCCGGGCGGACGGCGAAAGGCGGGAGACGATGGGCGGCAGGTGTTCCGGTGCCCCGATCCGGTAACGAGCGCGCGCTCCCGCCCAGCCTGCCGGACAGATCAGCGCAGCTCTGGGACAGCCAGCGGGGGGAAGTCGCCCGGAGCCTGCTGACATCGGGGGTGCGCTGCTTCGCGTCGAACGGTTTCCACGCGACCACGACCAGGGATATCACCGCCGCCGTGGGATTGTCGCCCGGTGCGCTCTACGTGCATTTCCCGTCGAAGGAACACCTGCTGTTCGAAATCATCCAGACGGGGCACGTGAGGTCGCTGGAAACCTTGAAGGAAGCGGAGACTGACGGAAATGCGGTCGCCGACCTGCGATCACTAGTCGCCCGGTTTGTCGCCTGGCATGCGCACCATCACGTCGCGGGCCGGGTCAGTCAGTACGAACTCGCGGCGCTGACGCCCGGGCACTATGCGGAGATACTGCAGCTACGCAGGCAGTCCACGGATATTTTCCGCCAGGCCGTAAGCCGCGGCATCGACGAGGGAACATTCGCCGCCGTCGACGTGCACCGCGTCGTCCGCGCCATTCTCTCGCTGGGCGTCGACCTGGTCCGCTGGTACCGGACCGGCGGACCCGACTCACCCGAGCAACTCGGCGCGTTCTACGCCGACCTGGCCCTCGGCATGGTCACCAGCGCCGAGAACAACACAGCAAGCCGAGTAGAGCAGACCGTTCCGGCAGCAGCAATCTCGCGCCGGGACCCTGGGCCTGTGTAATAGTTCAGACGCACCCCCGCGAGTAGCCGGGCGCTCGTGGGCTTAGGCGGCAATATCCGCCGATCTGAGTCTGGCTCCGGGCGGTACGCAAGGCCGTCGATCGCGCACCGAGCACGGCATTCTGGGCACTGGCCAGCGCAGGCCGAGGGGAACCTGGTGCTGGCCAGCGGCGTGCTGGCGGCGGGCGCGCGGGCGGACGGCGGCGGCCGGGGCGGGTTAGCGGCCGAGCAGCCGCATGTCCGCTTCTTCGTGGTGGCTGCCGGCGGCCGGGGTGAGGTTGTCGAGTTTGCTGATCTGCTGTGCGGTCAGTTCGATGCCGTCGGCGGCGGTGTTCTCCTCGATCCGGGAGACCCGTCTGGTGCCGGGGATCGGGGTGATGTCGTCGCCCTTGGCCAGCAGCCAGGCCAGGGCTACTTGCGCCGGCGTGGCGCCGGCATCGGCGGCGATCGCTTCGATCTCGTCGGCGATCTGCAGGTTGTGCTGGAAGTTCTCGCCGGTGAAGCGCGGGTTGGCCGTGCGCCAGTCGCCGTCGTCGAACTGCCCGGTGGAGCGGATCGTCCCGGTGAGGAAGCCGTGGCCTAGCGGTGAGAAGGGCACGAAGCCGATGCCGAGTTCCCGGGTCAGCGGCAGGATCTCTGCCTCGGGGTCGCGGGTCCACAGGGAGTATTCCGACTGCAACGCGGCGAGCGGGTGGACGGCGTGAGCGCGGCGGATCGTGGCGCCCCCGGCTGCGGACAGGCCGATATAGCAGATCTTGCCCTCGGCCACCAGCTCGGCCAGCGCGCCGATGGTGTCCTCGATCGGTGTGCTGGGGTCGACGCGGTGCTGGTAGTACAGGTCGATGTGGTCGGTGCCCAGCCGTCGCAGCGAGCCTTCGATTGCGGTGCGGATATTCGCCGGACTGCTGTCGAGGATGCGGGCGCCGCCCCTCGCGTGCGAGATGCGGCCGAACTTGGTGGCCAGCACCACCTCGTCGCGGTGCCCCTTGACGGCCCGTCCGACGAGTTCCTCGTTCACGAACGGGCCGTACGTCTCGGCGGTGTCGAGGAAGGTAACGCCGAGCTCCAGCGCCCGCCAGATGGCGCGGATGGACCCGGCGTCATCGGTGCCCGCGCCGGTATAGGCGGCGGACATCCCCATGGCGCCCAGACCTATGCGGGAGACGTTGAGGTCGCCCAGCTTGACGTGCTTCATGATGATTGCTCCCTGCGGTTACTCAGGTGCCAGTGGGGGGCGCTGGCGGGCCCGGCGTTCTTCAGGTGGGGAAGCTGGTGCCGAGGCTGATCTGCTCCCAGGCGTCGACGTCAGCGTTGAGCTCCGTCATGGCCTCGCGGAACCATGTGAGTGCGTCGAGTCCCAGGACGAGCATCCGCGGTGTGCTGGGACTGCGGACGGCGGTGATGATCGCCTGGGCCGCCCTGGCCGGGTCACCGGGCTGGCGGGTGTCCTCTGCGGGGTCCTCGTGGCGGCGGGCGCCCACGGTACCGGCGTAGTCGCTGATCACCTCGCGCGGATGGGTAAGGGAGCGCTTGTAGCTGGTGCGGAACGCGCCGGGCTCGACCACCATGACGGTGATCCCCAGCGGCCGGACCTCCTTGCGCAGGCAGGCGGTCAGGGCCTCCAGCGCGGCCTTGGTGGCCGCGTAGTGGCCCGCTCCGACAGGGGAGCTGCGCGCGCCGATCGAGGAAATGTCCACGATCGTGCCGCTGCGCCGCTCGCGCATCCCGGGCAGGACAGCCTGGATCAGCGCGGCCGGACCGAAGAAGTTGGTGGCAAAGAGCTCCTGGACCTGGTCCTCGGCTGCCTCCTCGACGGCCGCGCGGTAGCCGTGGCCGGCGTTATTGACCAGGACATCGACAGTGCCGAAACGCTCCTCGGCGGCGCGTACGACGTCACGCCCCTGGGCGTGATCGGTGACATCGAGCGGTAGCGCGAGCGCCGTACGGGGGTACGACCGGGCGAGATCCCCGACGCTGGCCGCGTCACGAGCCGTCACGGCGACGGTCTCGCCGCGGTCCAGGACTGCGGAGGCGAGCGCTCGCCCGAGGCCGGTCGAGCAGCCGGTGATAAGCCAGGTGGCCATGGCGGTTGCCTTTCGTGTCCGGGCGATCCGGGGCGGCGGCCTCCGTCTGGAGAGCGGCGTTCCCTTCCATCGCGTTCCTCCATCCACCGTGCCCGCCGGGAGACGGCCCCGGCGACTCACGCTCCAACGGTGCCGCGATCGCCGGGTCGCAGGAAGACTGCCCTGTTCCTAGCAGCGACAGGGCCACGCTGGCCATGGCGCCGACTGCCACACTGGAGGCATGCCGGGACCGAACGAACTAGGCGATTTCCTCCGGACCCGCCGGGCGAGGCTCCGGCCCGCAGATGTCGGCCTGCCGCCGGGCCCCGGTACCCGGCGGACGCCCGGACTGCGGCGCGAGGAGATCGCCGCGCTCGCGGGACTGTCCATCGACTACTACATCCGGCTCGAGCAGGGCAAGGAGACCAATCCCAGCGGTCCCATCCTGGACGGGCTCGCCCGCGCCCTGCGGCTGAACGAGGAAGAGAACACCCACCTGTACGCGCTCGCCAACCACGCGGCGGGACGCACCGCGCGAGGTTCGCTGCCGGCCAGCCGGGTGGTCCGGCCCGGTATCCGCCAGCTCCTGGAGACGGTACGGCCCTGCCCGGCGTACGTGCTCACCCGCACCAGCGACCTGCTGGCCGCCAACCCCGAGGCCCTCGTCCTGTTCCCTGGCCTGGCGGACTGGCCGCCCGGGCAGCGCAACACGATCCGGTACACGTTCTTCCACCCGGCGGCCAGGGAGCTGTTCGCCGACTGGGATCGTTCCGCCGAGACGATCGCCGCCCACCTGCGCTCGCTCGCCGCCGACACACCCGACGACCCGGACGTCTCCGCGCTGATCGCGGAACTGCTTGACGGCAGCCCGGAGTTCACCCGGCTCTGGCAGCGGCACGACGTACGGCAGCGGCGCGGGGAGGCCAAGCCGTTCCGCCATCCGCAAGCCGGCGAGTTCACCTTGACCAACGAGGTCCTCTACCTCGCTGACGGCCAGCGGATGAGTGTCTACCAGGCCGGACCCGGCCGTCGCGACCACGACGCCCTGACCCTGCTGTCCATGATCGCCAGCGGCGGCCAGTCAGAAAACGCCGCCCGGCAGAAGCAACTTCCGGGCAGTGCCATTGAAACGATACGCGACATATGAGGCTGATCTGTGCAACTCGCCGCGACGATCCAACCGGTCCGCATGAAATACCGATTCGGCGATCCGCGCGGATCCGGCGCCCGCAGGGCCGACCGCGTCAATTACGCTCTGTGATGGCCA
>DAIOWL010000207.1:0-9397 GCA_036758545.1 Streptosporangiaceae bacterium
ATGCCCCATGGGCCGGGGAACGGACCGGTGCCGGGATCTCCCGGGCCGGGCAGCGCGCCGGTGGCCGCGGCCGGCAGGTCGGCCCGGGTCGCGCCGGGGTATCCGGGCTCCGCGGACTCGCCCAGGGCCAGCGCGTCGCGCAGCATATCGGCGCGGTCGGCCACCAGCCGGACGCTGCCCGGCCGCTCCTGCGGCGTCTTGGCCAGCATGTGGTAAACCAGGTCGCTGACCGGTTCCGGCACGTCCGGCGGCAGATCGGGCACCGGCTCGTGCTTGTGCGCGAACGCGATCGCCAGCGGCTCGCTGGCCGTAAACGGCGGGCGCCCGGCCAGGCACTCGTACGCGACCACGCCGAGCGAGTAGATGTCGGAGGCCTCGGTCACCTGGGCACCGGTGGCCTGCTCGGGCGACACGTACATCGCCGTGCCCATCACCATGCCGGTCTCGGTCAGGTGCGACGCCTGGGCCGCGGCCACCGCGGTGGCGATGCCGAAGTCGGTGATCTTCGTGGTGCCGCCCGCGGCGACCAGGAGGTTGCCTGGCTTGATGTCGCGGTGCACGATGCCGGCCTGGTGGGCGGCGTCGAGCGCGCGCGCCGCCTGGCTGACGATGTCCAGCGTGGCGTCCGGCGAGAGCCGGCCCGCCCGGGCCAGGATCGCCGACAGCGGTTCGCCGTTGACCAGCTCCATCACCAGGTACGCGCCGCCGAACTCGGCGGATTCGCCGTAGTCGTAGACCCGGGCGATGCCCGGATGGGACAAGCTGGCCGCGTACCGTGCCTCGGCCCGGAACCTGGCCAGGAACGCCTCGTCGCCGGCCCGCCCGGTCGGCAGCAGCTTGACCGCGACGGACCTGGTGAGCAGGTCATCCTCGCCACGCCAGACCTCGCCCATGCCGCCGGCCGCTATTCGGTCGGTCAGCCGGTAACGGCCGGCCAGCAGATAATCGCTCACTGATTCCCCACGGCTTGCTGGTATGCCTTGATGACCTGCACAGCGATGGGTGCGGCCGCCGAGGCGCCGTAACCGCCTCCCTGAATTATGACGCCGACGGCGATATTCGGGTTGGCGAACGGAGCAAAGCAGGTGAAGGCGGCGTCGTTCGGGCTGGCCTGACCGGTCTCGGCCGTTCCGGTCTCGGCCGTTCCGGTCTTGCCGGCGATCTCCACGCCGGTGACGTCCTGCCGGAAGGCGTAGGCCGTGCCCTCGGGCTGCTGGACCACGGCGAGCATCATCTGCTTCATGCTGTCGGACACGGAGGAGGAGACCGAGTGGCTGAGCACCGACGGCGACATGCCCTGCACCGTGCTCAGGTCGCTCGCGGTGACCTGCTGCACCAGGTCGGGCTTCATCAGCGTGCCGCCGTTGGCGACGGCCGCGGCGAACATGGCCTCCTGCAGCGGGGTGACGGTGTCGTCGAACTGGCCGATCGCGGAAAAGGCGGTATTCGCCTGGCTGGGCGGTATCACGTAGCTGCTCTTCGCCACGGGCAGCGGGATGGTCAAGTCGGGATTGTTCATGCCGAACTGTCCCGCCATGTCGTTCAGGGCGTTGGCGCCGACCTGGATGCCGATCTTGGCGAAGGTCGTGTCGCAGGACTGGGCGAACGCCGTGATCAGCGGGGCCTGGCCGCTCCCGTCGCCGCAGGCCTCGCCCTGGTCGTTGTGCAGCACGTGGCTGGTCTGCGGCAGGGTGAGGGTGGTCGGCGAAGCGACGTTGGTGTTGATCGTGGTACTGGGGCTCTGGGTCAGCAGGGCCGAGCTCGTCACGATCTTGAATGTCGAACCGGGCGGGTACGCCCCCTTCAGGGCGCGGTTCAGCAGCGGCTGCGCCGGGTCCTTGAGCAGCTTCTGGTCGATCTTGTTGAGCTTGGCGCCGTCGTGGATGGCCAGCACGTTGGGGTCGAAGCTGGGGTAGGAGGCCATGGCCAGGACCGCGCCGGTCTTCGGGTTGAGCGCCACCACCGCGCCCGGCTTGCCGAGGGTCTTGAGCGCGTTCCAGGCCGCGTCCTGCGCCTTGGAGTTGACCGTGACCTGAACGGTGGCGCCCTTGGTCGTCTTGCCGGTGATCAGGTCGATGATCTTCCTGACGTCGAGCGAGGAGTCGTTGCCGGACAGCAGCGAGTTCTTCGCCGCCTCGATGCCGGTCGCGCCGAAGATCGTGTAGTAGCCGGTCACCGGGGCGTACTCCGGGCCCGAGGGGTAGTACCGCCGGTACTTGATGGAGTCGTTGCCGCTGCTCAGCCTGGAGGCCGCGATGACCTTGCCGTCCGAGGTGACGATGCTGCCGCGCTGGTACTGGTTCTGGGCCGCGTAGAAGGCGCGGGAGTTGCCCGGCTTGCTCGCGAGGCTGGCGGTGTCGAAACCCTGCAGGTAGTTGACGTTGACGAGAAGCAGCACGAACATCACGAGGACCGCGATCGAGATCCGGCGCAGCGCACGGTTCAATTCAGCGTCACCACCTGAGTCAGTCCCTCCTCCTGTATCGGCCGCGGCGGCGGGCGCCGGGCGGTGTCGCTCACCCGGACCAGCAGCGCGATGAGGATCCAGCTACCCACCAGCGAGGACCCGCCTTGCGACAGGAAGGGAGTGGTGATGCCGGTCAGCGGGATGAGCCTGGTGACGCCGCCGACGATGACGAAGACCTGCAGGGCGAGCATGAAGGAGAGGCCGCCGGCCAGCAGCTTGGAGAACGGGTCCTTCACCGATATCGCGGTGCGCAGCCCGCGCTGCACGATCAGCCCGTAGATCAGCAGGATGGCCATCACCCCGGCCAGCCCGATCTCCTCGCCGAACGCGCTGAACACCAGGTCACTCTGCACCAGCGGGGTGATGTACGGCTGGCCGCCGCCCAGGCCCTTGCCCAGCAGGCCGCCGCTGCCCATCCCGTACAGGCCCTGGACCAGCTGGTAGGAGTTGCCCTGCACGTTGGCGGGGGTGAAGGGGTGCAGCCAGATGTCGAACCGCTCGCCGACGTGGCCGACGAGCTTGCTCGCGATGACCGCGCCCACCACGAACATGAGGAAGCCGATCAGCAGCCAGGAGGTCCGGGAGGTCGCGATGTACAGCATCGCGACGAACAGGCCCATGAACACCGCGCTGGTGCCGATGTCGCTCTCGAAGATGAGCAGCAGCAGGCTGGCCACCCAGGCCAGCAGGATCGGGCCGAGGTCGCGGGCCCGGGGCAGGTCGAGGCCGAGCACGCGGCGCCCGGCCAGCGCCAGCACGTCGCGCTTGGCCACCAGATAGCCGGCGAACGCGGCGGCCAGCGCCAGCTTGGCGAACTCCTCCGGCTGGATCGTGGTGAACGAGCCGAACCGGATCTGGATCCTGGCCCCGTTCACCTCGCTGATCGACGCCGGGAGCAGCGCGGGCAGCGCGAACAGCAGGATCCCGACGGCGCCGAGGGTGTAGGTGTAGCGCTGCAACACGCGCGGCTCGCGGATCAAGACGAGCACGGCGACGAAGCACCCGATGCCGATGGCCGAGAAGGCGATCTGCAGATTGGCCTGCGAGGCGCTGATCGCGGGCACTCCCCTGGCCGGGTTCGCCTGGGCCGACAGACGGTCCATCATCACGATGCCAAGTCCGTTGAGCAGCGCCGCGAGCGGGAGCAGCAGCGGGTCAGCCCACGGGGCGAACCTCCGCACCGCCAGGTGGGCCAGCAGGACGATGGCCAGGTAGACGGCTAGGTAGAGGGCCGCGCCCGCGGGCAGGCCGCCCTTGAGCGTGAAGCCGACGTTCGCTAGCGCGAACGCGACCAGGGCGAACGCGAACACGAGCATGATCAGCTCGGTGCGCCGCCTGCTGCGGGACGCCGCGGGCATCGGACCCGTCGGGTCAACGGCCGGCGACGGGGCGGTGATGCTGTTCACGGGGCCTTAGCCGGGTTGAGGTCGGCGGCCGCGATGCCGAATACCGTTGACGAGGGGCACATGGCCCCGGCCGGGGCAGGCTCGGCACCGGGGTTGGCGACGGCGGCCGGCGGCTTCTTGTGCTGCTTGTTGGCCACCACCACGGCCGCCCTGTAGGCCTTGAAGAGATTCTCCCTGGCCACCCAGGACTGCCGGTTCATGTACGCCTGCTTGCAGGCGTTGACGGCGCTCTGCACGTTGGCCACGATGGCCCGGGCGCCGCTCAGGTTGCTGGCCGCGTCCGTGGCCTTGACCGTCCCGTGGTAGGGATCCGGCACCTGGGCGAGCTGGATCCGCGTCTGCTGGTAGGGATGGGACAGGCTGATTCCGAGGATCCGCTGGTTGACGCCGCTGTAGATGACCACCTGGCCCTTGCTGTCGGCGCCGACGTAGTACTGGTTCTGGCTCCACCGCCAGGCGGCGTAACCGCCGCCGATGACGACGGCCAGCAGCACCACCAGCGACGTCGTCACGATCGGCCAGCGACGCCGGACCCGTCTGGGCTGGGCCCGGTGGCTGCGCCGGGCCCGGACGGCGGTCATGTCCGTGCCGTTCTCGCTCGCCAGCGCGAGCGCCAGCTCGTCGGGATCCAGGTCGTCCAGTGCCATCATGGGCCGCGCGACCGTCATCGACGGGTGCCCGTCTTCGTCGTAGGAACCGGTGTAGTGATTCCCCTGGTGGTCTCCGTCCGTGCCGAACGGGCCGGTGCCGTCGGTGCTCAGCCGCGCGTCGTGGACGTTAGCGGCCGCGCCGGCCAGCACCGGCGTCCCGGTCGGGGGTACCCGGGAGGCGGCCGTGTCCACGACATCCGCCACGATGCAGGTGATGTTGTCCGGGCCGCCGCCGTGCAGCGCGAGGTCGATGAGCTGCCGGGTGACGGCCTCGGGGTCCTCGATGGTCGCCATCGTCTCGCGCAGCGTCTCGTCGCTGACTACCCCGGACAGCCCGTCCGAGCAGAGCAGGTACCGGTCACCCGGCTGGGCGTCGTGCACGGACAGGTCCGGCTCGGCGACCGACCGGCCGTCCAGGGCCCGGAGCAGGAGCGAGCGCTGCGGGTGGGTCGAGACGTCGTCGGCGCTGATCCGGCCCTCGTCGACCAGCGACTGCACCAGCGTGTGGTCGTGGGTGATCTGGTAGAGCTCACCCTCCCGGAGCAGGTAGCCGCGCGAGTCGCCGATGTGGCACACGGCCGCGTGCCCGTCGGACCAGAACATCGCGGTCAGCGTGGTGCCCATGCCCTCGACCGCCGGGTTGGCGATGATCATCTCCTGCAGCCTGGTGTTGGCCGCGGCGACCGCCGCGGCCAGCTCGGCCATCATGTCGCCGCCCGGCGGCTCGGAGTCGAGTTTCGTCATCGAGGCGATGGTCAGCGAGCTGGCCACCTCACCCGCGGCATGCCCGCCCATCCCGTCCGCGACCGCGAGCAGGCGAGGTCCCGCATACGCCGAGTCCTCGTTACCTTCACGGAGGAGCCCGACGTCGGAACGTACCGCGTAGCGGAGTACAAGTGTCATCTGCGCAGTTCCAGAACGGTCTTACCGATGCGGATCGGCACGCCCACTGGCACCGGCATCGGCCGTGTCACCTTCTGCCGGTCCAGATAGGTGCCATTGGTCGAACCGAGATCCTCGACGATCCACTGACCGTCCTGCGGGAAAATCCGGGCATGTCGGCTTGAAGCGTAGTCGTCGTTGAGCACCAGCGTGGCATCATTGGCCCGGCCGAGCGTGATCTGCTGCTGGGCGAGATCCAGGCTGGTGCCCTTCAGCGCGCCCGCCGTCACCACCAGGGCCCGCGGTGACCCGCGGCCGGGCCGCGGGGGCCGGGCCGGGCGACCCTGGCGCGGTGCCTGGGCCTGGCGCGCCTTGCTCCGCCTAGCCGTCGTGGACGGGCCGCCGAGCAGATCAGTGCGGACGACTCCGATGGCCGCTATGACGAAAAGCCACAGCACGGCGAGGAACGCCACCCTGATGATGGTGAGAGACAGCTCGTTCATGTGCGGCCACGCCCTTGGACCCTAGTAGGTGGTGCGCGAGTAAGCGGTGCCCTGGCCTTCGTCCTGGCCGTCCTGTTGGAAGACCAGCGTGGTCCGGCCCAGCGAGACGTGCGTCCCGTCGGTGAGCGCTACCCGGCGGACCGGCTGGCCGTTGACGAAGGTGCCGTTGGTGGAACTCAGGTCCACCAGCACGACCTGGCCGTTTTCCACCCTTAGCTCCGCATGGTGTCTGGACACGCCCGGATCCACCAGCCGCAGGTCACAGTCCGTGCCCCGGCCGAGCAGCGTCACCGGGGTCTGCAGCTCGTAGGTGTGCTGGTCGCCGCCTGCCGGGCCGCCGGGAGCCCCGGGGCCGGAGACCAGCAGCCGCGGGTGGCCGGGGAAGCCGCGCCCGGACGTCCGGGGCAGGTCGCTGGCCGGCATCCGGATCTCGCCGCCCTCGATGGTGGAGCCCCGGATGACGCCGGACCGGATCCGGAACGTGCCCGTGGTCATGTCGGGCACCCCCTCGAACCGCATCCGCACCGGGCCCACGAACGAGTAGCCCTGCTCCTTGGCGTAGTCCCTGGCCAGGTTGGCAAGCTCGACGCCGAGGCTCTCGGCGTACACGTCGAGACGCTCGTGGTCGGTCTCGGACAGCTCGACGACGAAATCGTTCGGCACCAGCGTGCGCCCCTTGGCCACGATGGCGGCCCGGTCGTCCATCTCCCGCTGGACCGCGCTGGCCACCTCGACCGGCTGCAGCTCGGACCTGAAGGCGCGCGCGAAGGCACCCTCTACCATGCCTTCAAGACGACGCTCGAAGCGCTGCAGAACTCCCAACGTGCCACCTCCCTTCACGTCCCATGCCCCCGATCGTATCCGGGGCGCGGGAGCGCTCGCGGTCGTGCTAACCTACTCGTTGCCCAGGGCGGGTGGCGGAACGGCAGACGCGCACGGTTCAGGTCCGTGTGTCCGAAAGGACGTGAGGGTTCAAATCCCTCCTCGCCCACATACTGTTTATGGAACGACGATGACGGGGCAGCGGGCGTGCCGGGCGAGCCATCCGGAGACGGAGCCCGCGACACGATGCCAGATATGCTTCGGCGCCCCGATCACGAGCGCGTCTGCGTTGAATTCCTCGGCGGCCGCGGCGAGTTCCCTGGCCGGGCTGCCCCGCCTGGTGCGGACGTGCACCTCTACGTCGCAGGGCCCGGTGACCTGGTCCAGTTCGGCCAGCAGCCACCGCTCCAGTGCCTCGGCGTCGCGGGGCACCCCCACGACCTGGCCGGTCAGCGGCTCGCAGTAGACCCCTGACGAGCACACGTACATGACCAGCAGCGGACGGCCGAGCCGCTGGGACACCCCGGCCGCGTAGGCGAGGGCGTTGCGGCTGGAGGCCGAACCGTCGTAGCCCGCGATCACCGGATGCTCGAGCCGGAGGGCGGATGACTGCGGTTCGGCGTGCGGAGCCGGGCCAGGAACGCTGGCGCCGGTTTCCGCCGCCACCTCGGGAGGCGGCGTTCGCGATGGCCGTCCCTTGCGGTCCGGCTGGCCCTGTGACGGGCTTGACTCTGCCTGGTCCATGATCCGCGTCCTAGCGGAAGACCGTTTCCTCGACAGCCATACCTGATGATTGCCCCGGATGGACGGCCTTACTCGTTATTTGAAAAGCACTATAGATCAGCGCGCGGCCATATGTGAGTACTCACCGGTGGTCACATGGCACGATGTTCAGGTGACCGAAGGGCAAGCGGGGAGAATCGGCAGCCGGACGGATGCCACGGCCCGCGCCGTGATCGAGTGTGCTGCCGATGCGATCGTCGCTTTCAGCACCGATCGCACCGTGATGCTCTGGAATCCCGCGGCGGAGCGGATGTTCGGCTGGGCCGCGGTCGAGGTCGTCGGCCTGGAGCCGCAGATCATCCCGGAGGAGCTGAAGGCCGAGCACAACGCGGTGCTGGAGCGGGTCAGGGGCGGCGGCCAGATCTCCTTCGCGACCCGCAGGATCCGCAAGGACAGCACGGTCATCGACGTACGGATCGACACCAGCGCGCTGACCGACGGGGCGGGCGAGGTGACCGGCTGGGTCAACGTCTGCCACCAGACCGGGGAAGACGACGTGGCCAGGCACTATATGGCCGAACGGGCCCGGGTGGTACGCCGTCTCGGCGATGTCGTCGCCGACATGAACGCGCAGCGCGACCTGGAGTCGGTGCTCGACCGCATCGCGGCCAGCCTGCGCGAGCTGACCAGCGCTGACGCGGGCGGCTTCGTGCTCATCGAGGACGACACGCTCCGCCTGGTCAGCACGGCCGGGCTGCCGGCCCGGCTGCGCGGGAGAACCGCGACGCTGTCCACCAGCCTGGTCGGCGAGCTGATGGGCTCGGGCAAGACGGTCATGATGGCGACCGGTGAATCAGGCGGTTTCGACGACCTGATCTGGTCGGCGCTGCCCGGCCTGCACACGATCGCGCTCAGCCTCTCGCACGTCGCGGGCAAGCCCTACGGTGCGCTGTACGCGCTGTACAGCCGGCGCACGCTCAGCCACGTCGAGCTGGAGCTGCTCGAGCTGCTGGCCGGCCACGCCGGCGTGGCCCTCACCAACGCGATGGCGTTCGAGGAAGTGGTCAGGCAGCGCGCGCATGAACGGGCGGTCATCGACGGCAGCGCGGACGGTATCGCCGTGCTCGACGAGGCCGGCCTGGTCCGGCAGTGGAATCCCGCCGCGCACAGTATCACCGGGACAGCCGCCGCGGACGCGATCGGGAGGCCGCCGTCGTTCCCGCTGCCCGAGCCGGGATCCACGCTGAACTGCAAGCTGCCGAACGGGCGCTGGCTCGACGTCCTGTGTACCTCTCTCGCCGACGGCGGCGGGGAGCTGGTCATCGACTTCCGTGACGTCACCGCGGCCAAGGAGCTCGAGGAGGCCAAGGACCTGTTCCTGGCCACCACCAGCCACGAGCTGCGCACGCCCATCACCGTGGTGCAGGGCTTCGCCAGCACGCTGGTCAGCCGCTGGGATCAGCTGCCCGATGCCGAGCGGCGGGCCGCGGTGCGGATCATTGCCGAACGGGCCGGGTCGCTCGGCCGCCTGGTCGAGCAGCTGCTGCTGGGCTCGCGGGCCGGGGCGGACCAGCTGCCGGTCAGCAACGGCCCGTTCGACCTGGCCGCCGTCCTGCACGGGGCGGCCGCCGCGTTCCGGCCGCTGTCGGACAAGCACACGGTGGTGGCCGACGTCCCGGCCGGCCTGCCCCGGGCGAGCGGCGACACGATGGCCACCGACATTATCGTCGGCCAGCTCCTCGAGAACGCCTTCAAGTACTCGCCGGACGGCGGCACGGTGCGCGTCCGGGCGCAGGTGACCGGGGAGTGGATCGAGGTCACGGTGGAGGACGAGGGCATCGGCATCGCCGACGGCGACCACGAGCGCATCTTCGACCGGTTCTTCCAGGGCGAGGCCGGCGACCGGCGCAGGTTCGGCGGGGTGGGCATCGGGCTGTTCATCGT
>DAIOWL010000208.1:0-9378 GCA_036758545.1 Streptosporangiaceae bacterium
GCGACCCGCCCGACGTCGAACATCCGGTCGCCGCGCTTCATCCGCTCCAGGTCGATCGCTGCGACGTCCATCCCGTCCCCGAAAAGGAAGTTGGCCGGCGTCGCGTCACCATGCAGCCAGACCTGCTGGTCCTGCCACATCAGCGGCCGCTCCCGCCAGCGGTTCCGCAGCCGGGCCAGCTCGTCGGCGTCGTCGGACCCGATGCGGCGGGCCCTCCTGAGCCGGCCCGTGACGGTGTCGAGGTAGCCGCAGTCGGCGCCGAAATCGACGGCGGTCCCGTTGGCCGTCCGGTCGTGCTGGGTGGCCAGGAAAGAGGCCAGCGCGGTCAGCCGCCGGTAGAGGTGCCGGTCGTCGCGGTGCTGGGTGGCGCGCGCGATCGCCTGGCTGAACTCCTCGCCGGCGTAGTACTCGACCGCCAGCACGCCGTTGATGTCGCGGCTGAAACCCAGCGGCCTGATCACGTGGTGCGGCGACCCGATCAGGTTGTACCGGCGCAGCGTCTCGAGCCCCTCGTACTCCTGGCGGGCCATCCAGGCGGCCTTGTCCAGGTCGGTGAACCTGGGCCCGTAGAACTTGCAGATGATCCTGGTGCCGGTGAACTTCTCCTGGTAGGCGTAGACCACGTTGCTGCCGGACTGCCGGAAGACGCGAAAGGCCGGGTGGGCCTCGCGCACCTCCATGAGGTCGCGGATGATCCGGCTCAGGAAGCCGTGCAGCGGGTCGTCGCCGGCCAGGTAGCCGACGTATCTTCCGTTCATCGGAAGCCCCTATCTCCGTGCCGCGGCGCCGCATAACCCCCCGCCATGCGCGCGCCGCACTGAGAGTCCGGCCCGAGCCGTGCACTCTCGATGAGACGGAGTCGTCCCGCCCTGGCCTGATACGTACTCTTTCGTCTACGTTCAGATCGCGTTCACGATGCGCCCTGACCTGCGCCTTGACATAGCCGAACCTCTGTTCGATAATCGGCGAGGTGGGGAGCGCACCTGCGGAAATCAGGTGGATGACGGCGGGGCAGCCTGGGTCATTCGCGGCCCCCAGCGCCCCGGCCCCGGGAAAGACGGCCCCGGAAAAGACAGCCCAGGGAAAGACGGAGTTCCCCAGGGCCGTGTCGGCGCCAGTGCCAGGGTCTGGGCTAGTGCCAGGGTCGGGACTGCCGGTGCTGCCCGCGCTGCGGGGGCTGCTGCCGCGCGGCGGGCTGGCGCGCGGATCGGTGGTGGCCGTGGCGGAGTTCGGCCTGCTCTGCCTGGCGCTCGCGGCTGCCGCGTCGGCGGACGGGGCGTGGTGCGGGATTGCCGGGATACCCGAGGCCGGGGTACTGGCGGCCGCGTCCCTTGGCCTGGACGCCGGGCGGACCCTGCTGGTCCCCGATCCGGGCCCGTCCTGGCCGCAGGTGGTGGCGTCGCTGCTCGACGGCTGCGAGCTCGTCCTGCTGCGGCCGCCCGAGCGGGTTTCGGCGCAGGTCAGGCACCGCCTTGAGGCGACGCTGCGGCGCGGGCGCGGTGTGCTGCTCGTGGCGGGGGACTGGCCCGGGGCGCAGTTGCGGCTGCGGGTCGCCGGTCAGCGGTGGACCGGGCTCGGCGACGGGCACGGGCGGCTCCGGGCCTGCTGCGCGGAGATCATAGCGGACGGCCGCGGCGAGGCGGCCATGACGCGGACCAGCTGGCTCTGGCTGCCCGGCGAGGACGGCGGCGTCGCCGTGGCCGACCCCGCGGATCTCCCGTTCGATATCGACGAGGAACCGCCGGGAGCCGCGCCCGGCCTGCGGGCGGTGAGCGGGTGAGCGCCCGCAGGCCCGCCACGGACACGCCGCCCCGGGTCATGGTCGTGACCTGCCCGGACCTGCACAGCGCCAGCCTGAACGCCGATCCGGACCGGGACACGGCGCGGCGGCACGAACGGGTGATCGCCGCGGTGACCGGGTTCTGCCCGGACGTGGAGGTGGCTGAGCCGGGGGTATGCGCGTTCGGCGCCCGCGGCCCGGCCCGCTACTTCGGCGGCGAGACGGCGCTAGCCGCCAGGATCACCGCCGCGCTGGCGGACCTCGGCGAGCACGGCAAGATCGGTGTCGCGGACGGGTTCTTCGCTGCGCTTCTCGCCGCCCGGGACGGCCGGGACGTGCCGCCGGGCGGATCGGCGAGGTTCCTGGCCGCCCAGCCGGTGAGCGTCCTGGCTGCCCAGAATCCGGCCGGCCAGAATCCGGCCGCGCAGGACCTGGTAGCACTGCTGAACCGGCTGGGCCTGCGCACGCTCGGCGATTTCGCCGCGTTGCCCGTCCGCGACGTGGCCAGCAGGTTCGGCGACGCGGGGGAGGGCGCGCACCGGCTGGCCCGCGGCCTGGACTCCCGGCCGCTCGCGACCCGCCCGCCGCCCGCGGACCTGTCCGTGGTCCAGGAGTTCGACCCGCCGGAACCGCGTGCCGAGCCGGTGGTGTTCGCGGCCAAGGCGCTGGCCGGGCGGCTGCACGACGGCCTGGCCGCCCGCGGGCTGACCTGCGTCCGGGTGCAGGTCACCGCCACCTGGGCGGACGGACGGGAGAGCAGCAGGCGGTGGCGGCACGACGGGTTGCTGTCCGCGGCCGCAGTCGCCGACCGGGTCCGCTGGCAGCTCGACGGCGGCCCTCCGGCCCCGCCGGACGATGGCGCGGCGCAGGCCCCGCCCGGCGACGGCGGTCAGTACCAGCCAGGCGGCATCGTCGCGCTGCGGCTGGTGCCGGACCAGGTCGTCCGCGCCACCGGGCAGCAGCTCGCCTTGTGGGGGGAGACGCTGGTCAGCGACCGGGTGGCCCGGGCCGCCATGCGGGTGCAGGCCATGCTCGGGCACGAGGCCGTGCTGCGTCCCGTCCTCGGCGGCGGCAGGAACGTACACGATCAGGTGACACCTGTCCCGTTCGGGGAAAAAACCGAGCCCCGCCTGCCCGCGGACCGGCCCTGGCCCGGCCGGGTCCGGGGTACGGCGCCCGGCCTGGTCTTTCCCGCCGCCCGCGAGGCGGAAGTGACCGACGACGCCGGCCGGGCCGTCACCGTCAGCGGCCGCTGCGCGGTCTCGGCCGCGCCCGCCCGGCTGGTGGTGCGCGGCGAGCCGCCGCAGCGGGTCACCGGCTGGGCCGGTCCCTGGCCGCTGTCCGAGCGCTGGTGGGATCCGTCCGCCGCGCGCCGGCGCGCCCGGTTCCAGCTGGCCACCGAGGACGGGCGGGCCTGGCTGGCGGTGCTCCAGGACGGCCGCTGGCTGGTCGAAGCCGGGTACTGGTTAGGTGGGCTGGGACAACCCGCCGCTCTCCTGGCGGGAGCTGCAGCGCCGGATGTCCTGGGGGACGGGGGCCGGGCCCCCAGCCGCCGAGGCCCCAACTGCCGAGGCCTCACCCGCAGAGCGGCAAGCCAGATCCCGCCGTCCCGCGCCGCGGCCGGCTGGGACGGTGCCGTGGGCCGAACTGCACTGCCACTCCTCGTTCAGCTTCCTGGACGGGGCGGCCACCCCCGGCGAGCTGGTCGCGGAGGCGGCCCGGCTCGGAGTCGAGGTACTCGCCCTCACCGACCACGACGGGATGTACGGAGTGCCGCAGTTCGCGCAGGCGGCCGCCCGGCTCGCCGGCCGGGGCGGCACGAAGCTGGGTACGGTGTTCGGCGCCGAGCTCACCATTGGCCTGCCGTCCAACCCCGGTCAGCCGCCTGACCCGGAGGGGCGTCACCTGCTGGTGCTGGCTCGCGACCCGGAAGGCTACCGGCGGCTGTGCGCCGTGATCAGCGCCGCGCAGCTGGCCGGCGGCGAGAAGGGCCGCCCGGTCTACGACACCGAAGCGCTGGCGGACGCGCACGGCGGGCACTGGGTGGTGCTGACCGGGTGCCGCAAGGGCGCAGTGCCCGCCGCGCTCGCCGACGGCGGGCCGGAGGCGGCCTGGCGGGAGCTGGCCACGCTGGCCGGGATGTTCGGGCACGAGAACGTGATGGTGGAGCTGACCTGCCAGCACGACCCGGGCGACGACGAGCGCAACGACATGCTGGCCCGGCTCGCGGCGCTGGCCGATCTCGGCGTGGTGGCCACCGGCAACGTCCACTTCGCGGCGCCCGCGCAGGCCCGGCTCGGCCAGGCGCTGGCCGCGATCCGGGCCCGGCGCAGCCTGGCCGACATGGACGGCTGGCTGCCCGCGGCGGGCACCGCCTACCTGCGCTCAGGCGAGGAGATGAAAGCCCGGCTCGCCAGGTACCCGGGCGTCCTGGAGCGCACCGTCGAGCTGGGCCGCCAGTGCGCGTTCGACTTCAGGGTGATCGCTCCCCGGCTGCCCGACTTCCCGGTCCCGCCCGGGCACACCGAGGCCTCCTGGCTGCGCGAGCTGGTCGCCCGCAAGGCTCCCGGCCGGTACGGGGCCGAAGGGGCCGAACGGGTGCCCGGTGCGCACTCCCAGATAGCCCGCGAGCTCGAGGTGATCGAGCGCCTGGAGTTCCCCGGCTACTTCCTGATCGTGCATGACATCGTGGAGTTCTGCGACGACAACGACATCTTGTGCCAGGGCCGCGGGTCGGCGGCGAACTCGGCGGTCTGCTTCGCGCTCGGCATCACCAGCGTCGACCCGGTCTCGCACCACCTGCTGTTCGAGCGGTTCCTGTCTGAGGGCCGAGACGGCCCGCCCGACATCGACCTGGACATCGAGCACCGCCGCCGCGAGGAGGTGATTCAGTACGTCTACCGCACCTACGGGCGGAACCGGGCCGCCCAGGTGGCCAACGTGATCTCGTACCGGCCGCGGATGGCGCTGCGGGACGCGGGCCGTGCGCTCGGGTTCACGCCCGCCGACGCCGACGTCTGGGCGCGGGAGATCGGCCCGGGGCCGGCCACGGACGGCGAGGCGCTGCCGGGCGGCGCGCCTGCCACCGTCAAGGAGCTGGCGGCCAGGATGCAGCGGCTGCCGCGGCACCTGGGCATCCACTCGGGCGGCATGGTGATCTGCGACCGGCCGGTGGGGGAGGTGTGCCCGGTGGAGTGGGCCCGGATGCCGGGCCGCACCGTGCTGCAGTGGGACAAGGACGACTGCGCCTACGCCGGCCTGGTCAAGATCGACCTGCTCGGCCTGGGCATGCTGGCCGCGCTGCACGACTGCTTCAACCTGGTGACCAAGCACCACGGCGAGCACTGGACGATGTCCTCGATCCCGCAGGAGGACCCGGCCGTCTACCAGATGCTGGCCGAGGCGGACACGGTGGGCGTATTCCAGGTGGAATCCCGGGCGCAGATGGCCACCTTGCCCCGGCTGCGCCCGCAGCAGTTCTACGACCTGGTCATCGAGGTCGCGCTGATCAGGCCGGGGCCGATCCAGGGTGGTTCGGTGCATCCGTACCTGCGTCGCCACGACGGTCTCGAGGACGCGGCCATGCCGCACGAGTCGATGCGACCGGCGCTGGGCAAGACGCTGGGCGTGCCGCTGTTCCAGGAGCAGATGATGCAGCTGGCCATCGACTGCGCCGGGTTCACGCCGGACGAGGCCGACCGGCTGCGCCAGGCGATGAGCGCCAAGCGGGCCCCCGAGCGGATCGAGGAGCTGAGGCAGCGGCTGCTCGACGGGATGGCGGAGCGCGGCATCGGCCCGGCCGTCGCCGAGGACATCTACGTCAAGATCCTGGCCTTCTCCAACTACGGGTTCCCCGAGTCGCACGCGATCAGCTTCGCCTACCTGGTCTACGCCAGCGCGTGGCTGAAGCGGTACTACCCGGCCGCGTTCACCGCGGCGCTGCTGCGCAACCAGCCGATGGGGTTCTACGCTCCGCACAGCCTGATCAACGACGCGCGCCGGCACGGGGTCACCGTGCGCGGCGTGGACGTGAACGCCAGCGACGCGCTGGCCACGCTGGAGGGCTCCGGCCCTGCTAGCCAGACCGGGGCTAGCCAGACCGGGCCGGCCATCAGGCTCGGCCTGTCCGCCGTCCGCAACCTGGGCACCCCGGCGGCCGAACGGGTCGCGGCCGGCCGCCCCTACCGGGACCTGGAGGACTTCGCCAGCCGGACGCGCCTGTCGGCCGCGACGCTCGAGGCGCTGGCCACCGCGGGCGCGTTCGGCTGTTTCGGGCTCAGCAGGCGCGCCGCGCTGTGGGCGGCCGGGGCCGCAGCCTCGCTCCGCGAGGGGCAGCTGCCCGGTACCGCTACCGGGCTGACCGCGCCGCCGCTGCCGGGCATGACACCAGCCGAGGAGACCCTGGCCGATCTGTGGGCCACCAGTACGTACGGCATCCACCCGGTGGCGCACATCCGTACCGCGCTGGACGCGCGGCAGGTGCTGACCGCGGCCGCCACCAGGGAAGCGGACGACGGCGCCTACGTGGCCGTGGCCGGGCTGGTCACCCACCGGCAGCGTCCGTCCACCGCGCGTGGCGTGGTGTTCCTCAGCCTGGAGGACGAGACGGGCATGGTGAATGTCATCTGCCTGCCGCCGGTGTGGGAACGGCACCAGCCGGCCGCCACGGTAGCGCCCGCCCTGCTCGTCCGGGGCCGGGTCGAGCGGACCGGCGGTGCTGGCGGTGCCGGCAGTGCTAGCGGGGCCAGCGGTGCCGGCGGGGCCGTTAACCTGGTCGCGGACACGCTGCGTCCGCTCCGGGTCGCCGTGTCCATGACCGGAACCCCCACCGGTACCGTCGCCAGCCGTGATTTCCGCTGATCAGCTGGAACTCGTCAGAAATATCTCCGGCGAGTCGCGGTAAACATGTCTCCCCGGCTACGGACAGTCATGTAGAGTCACCGCTTGAACACGCACCGTCACGCGGCCACCGCGTGCTGAATCCGTAAATTCCTTTTTTGGGGGAAGACAAGCATGTCTCGTAAGAACCGCGCCTTCGCGCTCGCAGTGGCGACGGCTGCTCTCGTCGGCATATCCGCCCCGGTGGCCCACGCTGCCTCCGGTCCGAGCGGCTTCAACAACGACAGCCTCGTGAACGCCAGCGGCAACCAGATTCCGCTCCAGGCCTGCAACAACGACATCCCGATCAACGGGGGCCTTCTCGGTGCCGTCCAGGTGCCGGTCGACGGCGCGTCGGGCGCGCTGGGCCTGCTGAACGCCGGTCCTGTCAGCTCCATGGTGAGCCGGAACTGCACCCAGACTCCGGGCCAGACCAACACCAGCACCACCAGCACGGGCAACGTCAACAACGGCTAATCCCAAGTAAACCGGCGCGGGTGCCCGGTCCCGGACGGCGGGACCGGGCACCCGTTCCCATGCCCGGGGTTCACGGGTTCGCGTTTACCTCATCCACGAGACCATGTG
This sequence comes from Streptosporangiaceae bacterium, assembly GCA_036758545.1. GTDB lineage: Bacteria > Actinomycetota > Actinomycetes > Streptosporangiales > Streptosporangiaceae > Palsa-504. The sequence continues at coordinate 7,244 of DAIOWL010000208.1, forward strand.
CCCGGAGCCGTCAGCGCACCCCGCGCGGACGGAACTGCACGCTGATCCGCGGCCCGACCGGCTGGGATGTCTTCGGCACGGCGTGCTCCCAGGTGCGCTGGCAGCTGCCGCCCATGACCAGCAGGTCGCCGTGCCCGACCTCGAACCGCAGCGAGGTCCCCCCGTCACGCGGGCGCAGCATCAGCGGCCGCGGCGTGCCCAGCGACACGATGGCCACCATGGTGTCCTCGGTCTTGCCGCGCCCGATCGTGTCGCCGTGCCAGGCCACGCTGTCCCGCCCGTCCCGGTACAGGCACAGCCCCGCGGTGCGGAACGGCTCGCCGAGCTCCGGGCCGTAGTGCGCGTTCAGCGCCTCCCGCGCGGCGGTCAGCACCGGATCGGGCAGCGGCGCATCCTCGCCGTAGAAGCAGAGCAGCCGGGGGACCGCCACCACCTTGTCGTACATCTGCCGCTTCTCGGCCCGCCACGGGACCAGGCCCGCCCTTTGGGACAGCCGCTCGAACACCGCGCCCGACCCGGTCAGCCAGTTACGCCGCAGGTCCACCCACGCCCCGCGGTCCAGCGTCGTCCGCCGTACCGAGCCGTCCAGCGCCCCCAGTACCGGCTCGTCGCAGACATCCAGCAATGATTCCTGGACCTGAACACTCATGCGAAGAGTCTAGCCCACACCCAAACGCATATTCGAGCCCCAGCCGTACCCCGCGAAGCCGGCCGCCACCCTAGCCGGGGCGTTTCATGATCGTGGCCAGTTCGGGGCAGATAGCACCGCCACCAGTTTCTGGCCATGATCATGAATCCGCGGCTCCGCCGCCAGGGACACACCGGTTTGTCTGCGGTTTCGGGTGCTCTGACCCCCGAAACTGCAGACAAAGGCGCGGCCGGCGGCTGGGCGGGAAGGCCGGAAACCTCAGCAGGCCCACAGCTTCGATCGCACCCGGGCTGATAATGCCTTTATGTCTTCCCGCCGCTGCGTGGTGATCGGCGCGGGCATTCTCGGCGCCTCGGTGGCGGCCCGGCTGGCCGCGGTCGGCCTGCGGGTGACGCTGCTCGACCAGGACAAGCCGGGCCGCGCCGCCAGCCGGTGGAGCTTCGCGTGGATCAACTCGAACGACAAGGCGCCCCGGCCGTATCACGACCTCAACCACGCCGGCATGCGGGCCTGGGCCGAACTGGCCCCTGACCTCGACGGCAACGCCTGGTACCGCCCGTCCGGCCACGTCGAGCTGGCGACCGCGGGCGCCGGCGAACTCGAAGCCCGCGTCAAGCGCCTGACCGAGTGGGGCTACCCCGCTCGCCTCGTCAGCCAGGCCGAAGCATCCGAGCTCGAACCGGCACTGCGGCTTCCAGCACCGTCCGCCGCGTTCTTCCCTGATGAGGGCTACCTGCTGACCGAACCGCTGATCGCCCGCCTGGTCGCGCGCGCGGAAAGCCATGGTGCTCAGGTCCTCACCGGCGACCCCGGCCGCGTCACCAGCATCGACACCAGCGGAGACGCTCCGCCGCAGGTCCGCACCGCCGCCGGCGCCGTGCTGGAGGCGGACGAGGTGATCTGCTGCGCCGGCCGCTGGACGCCCTCCCTCGCCGCGGTGCCGCTGGTCCCCTGGCAGACAGAAGGCTCGGTTGCTCCGGGGCTCGCGGTCCGCGTCGGCCCCGTCGCCCCGCCGGGCCCGGTCCGGCTGCTGCACACCCCGGACCTCGCGTTGCGTCCGCATCCCGGCGGCCTGCTGCACCTGGAGGCCGAGGATGCCGCAGCCGCCGTGGACCTGCACACCCCCGAACCCGAACTGCGCCGCTGGGCCGCCGAACTCCTCCGACGCGCCCGTCGTACCGTCCGTGGCCTCGATGACGCCCAGGTGGTGGCCCACCAGGTCTGCGTCCGCCCGCTGCCGTCCGATGGTCAGTCCATCGTGGGCCGCCTCCCCGGCGCCCCGGGCCTCTACGTCGCGGTCACCCACAGCGGCGTGACCCTGGCCGCCCACTTGTCCCGCCTCATCGCGGCTGACCTCACCGCAGGAACCCCACCGGCCCCCCTAGCCCCCTACACTCCCGCCCGCTTCACCCCCGAAGCCCTCCGCACTCGCCCCGCGAGTCAATGAGCGTGGTGTTCTACCCAATAGAGGGATGTTGTCCAAGTC
>DAIOWL010000209.1:0-9360 GCA_036758545.1 Streptosporangiaceae bacterium
GGCTTCCTCATCGCCGGCCCGGCCTCGGGCTGGCTGTCGGACCGGTTCGGCGCCCGGCCGTTCGCCACCGGCGGCATGGTGGTGGCGGCGCTGTCCTTCGTGCTGCTCGAGCTGCTGCCGGTCAACTTCGAGTACTGGCAGTTCGCGCTGATCCTGCTGATGAACGGCATCGGCATGGGGCTGTTCGCCTCGCCCAACCGGGCCGGGATCATGAACAGCCTGCCACCGGACCGGCGCGGTGTCGGCGCGGGCATGAGCGCGACGTTCCAGAACTCGGCCATGGTCCTGTCCATCGGCATCTTCTTCACGCTGATCATCCTCGGCCTCGCCTCGTCGCTGCCGGCCACCCTCAGCCACGGCCTGATGGCCCAGGGCGTGCCGTCGGCCGACGCGGCCCGGCTGGCCGCGCTGCCGCCGGTGTCCATCATGTTCGCCGCGCTGCTGGGCTACAACCCGATCGGCACGCTGCTCGGCCCCGCCCTGGCCAAGCTGCCCGCCGGGCACGCCGCCTACCTCACCGGGCACACCTTCTTCCCGTCGCTGATCTCGGCGCCGTTCCAGCACGGCCTGGACATCGCGTTCGACTTCGCCATCGCGGCGTGCCTGGTCGCGGCCGTGGCATCGCTGCTACGCGGCCGCCGGTACGTGCATGAAGAGCAGCAGGAGGCGATCGTCGCCTCGGCCGAGGTGGAGTCAGGCGACGACCTGGAAGGTGGCGAGGCTGGGGTCCTCGGCGTAAGCGATCCGGCCCCCGTAGCCGGCCACCTCGCGCAGCGCGGCTAGCGCCTCGGCGGTGATCAGCTCGCCCGGTGCCAGCACCGGCACGCCGGGCGGGTAGGGGGCGACCAGCTCGGCGCTGATCCGGCCGACCGCGGAGCTGGCCGGGACGGTCTCGTTCGGCGCGAAGAAGGCCTCCCGCGGCGCCAGCACCGGCTGTGGCCGTACCGTCCACGAGGCGGTCGCGACCGGGCGGCGCGGCTGGCCGCGGTGCCGCTCCACCGCGGCGATCAGCTCCTCGGTGAACGTCGCGATCTGCTCCTCGTCGTCGGCCATGGTCACGATGGGAACCACGGTGTCCCGATCGCCCATCTCTACCGGCATGCCCGCGTCGATCAGGTCGGCCTCGATCAGGCCGCCGTGCGCCCCGGTCCCGGCCAGCAGCACCACGAGCTTGGCCGGGTCCACGCCGGGCCCGTCGAGCACGTCGAGGCCGGGCACCTCGCGCATCCGCTTGCGGGCCGCGGCCAGGCCACGCAGCAGGCGGCCGGACAGCCGCTCCCCGTCCCGGGCCAGCAGCGCCCGGGCGGCGTCGATGCTGGCCAGGATGGACCCGGCCGGGCTGGTGGTGTGGGTGGCGTCGAACGCGCGCTCCAGCCGGGCCCGGTCCAGCCGCTCGGTCCTGGCCAGCACCACCGCGCCCTGGGTGTAGGCGGGCAGCGTCTTGTGCGCGCTGGTCACCATGCCGTCGGCGCCCGCCGCGATGGCGTGCGCCGGCAGATCCGGGTGGAAGCCGAGGTACGCGGCCCAGGCCTGGTCGACGATCAGCGGCACCCCGGCTTCGTGCGCGGCACGGGCGTGGCCGGCCAGGTCGCCGGTGGTGCCGATGTAGGACGGGTCGCCCAGGATCACACCGCAGGCGTCCGGGTGCGCGGCCAGCGCGTCCTTCACCGTCTGCACCGCCACCGCACCGGGCAGGCCGGTGCCCTGGTCGATCTCCGGCCGTACCCAGACCGGCCGCAGGCCCGCCATCACCAGGCCGAGCAGCAGCGACCTGTGCAGCGTCCTGGTGATGATCACCTCCTGGCCCGGCTGGCCCATGGCCAGGCAGAACGCCTGGTTGCCGTGGGTCGACCCGGCCACCGAGAACCGGCACCAGTCCGCGCCCCACAGCGCGGCCGCGCGCGCCTCGGCGTCGGCCCGCAGCCGGTCGGCGTGCTTGATGGCGTCCAGCCCGCCGTACAGCGGAACGTCGCCCGCCACCACGGTGCCCACCAGGTCGTAGCGCTGCTTGTGACCTGGCGTGCTCATCGGCAGCAGCCGGCCCGCTTCGGCCTGCCGCATCCAGGTCAGCCAGGCGGCCAGCAGCGGGGCGTCCGCGGCCAGGCCGAGCGGGTCGCGCGGGTCGGGCGGCTCAGCAGAGTTCATGATCACCCGTCTAGTGTGCGGCACGGGCGGAACACGACCAGCCAGACCACGCGCCGGGCGTGCTGCGGCCGGGCCCAGGCCGCCCGGCGCGCATAGTCGTCCGCCCGGCGGCCCAGGGCCGTGCGGTCAGCGCCTGCGGCGCCGCCGGACCAGGATCGAGCCGACGAGCACGGCGCCCGCAGCCGCCGCGACCAGCGGCCAGCGGCGCCGCACCGCATCACCCTGGACCAGCTGGCTCTGGGCGAGCTGACTCTGGCGCAGCTGCCCGGACATCTCGGCGGCCTTGTCCTTGATGCTGGCGGCCCTGGCCCGGGCCCTCGCCTTCACGTCGGCCCGGGCGGCGAGTTCTTCCACGGTCTCGCCGAGATGATCCCGGGTGCGTTCGATCTCCTGCTGAATTTCTGGCGCGGTCATCGCTGTATCCTTCCTCAGAATTTCCTGAATTTCCTCAGCATCGGCTTGCCGGTGATGAGCGTGGCGGCCGCCCGCCCACGAAGCCGCTGGTGGCGATGACCGCGCACGCTAGCCGGCCCCCCGCGGCGCAGATAGCCACCACGCCGTCGGCGGGCCATTTCCGGTCGGCCGAGTTTAGCTTTAGCGCGGGTGAGCGCAGTTAACTTGGGTACGGGAAGAGAAGGTCAAGGCACGCACCGCGAGCGGCCAGCACCGGGTGTCACCAGCACCCGGACACACCTGTACCATTGCGGACGAAGGCGTCATACTTGACACTACGTAGTCCCTACGTGGAGGTCGCACCTCTTGGCGAGCAAGGCCCACCGCGTCGTTCAGGGCCTCGTCGGGGGTTGCGCGGTCCTCCTCGGGGTGGCCCTCTCCGGATGCGCAGCGCCGCAATTTACCTATGTGGCCAACTCCAGCACCAATACGTACTTCAAGGTTCCTTACGCCTGGCACAAGATCAGCGACTCCTCGCTCTCCTCCGAGCTGAAGAGCGCGACCGGCGGCGCCGGCGGTGGGTGGACGGTGGCGTACGAGGCCGGCCACCAGCCGAAGGCCGGCGACTTCCTCTCCTTCGCGACCGCGCACCCGTTCGTGTTCGCCGAGGTCGGCCAGCTCAACTCGACCGCGAGCAACGAGCTGTCGTACGACACGCTGCGCGACTTTTTTCTCCCGGTGACCGCCACCGCGCGGCAGAACGCGGCGTCCCAGGGGTTTCCGCTGACCGGCTTCAAGCAGATCCGCGACCAGATGCTCTCACCCGGCCAGGGCGTGCACGGGGTCCGGGAAACGTTCGAGTACACCTTCACCGGCAACGTCACCGACACGTTCGATGAGGTCGCCCTGACCAACGCCGATCAGACCGTCGTCTACCTCCTCGTGCTGCACTGCACCACCAAGTGCTACAGCAACGATCAGACCGAGATCAACGACGTGATGTCGTCGTTCACCATCAGGAGCTTGTGATGGACATGGCCCAGCCCCCGGACATCATCGCCTCAGGACCTCCGGGGGTCCCGCCGCCCCCGCCACCCCCGCCGCCGAGCGGGCGGCCCAGGCACGAGGACCGGCAGACTCGCAAGCCCATGCCCATCTGGGACAGGATCAAGTTCCTGCTCCTGCTCACCCTGGTCTGGTTCATCCTGGTCTGGTCGGCCATGGCCAACAACCCGCTGGTCGGGTTCTCCGACGCGATGCGCATCCAGGTGCGTACGGGCTGGTGGGTGTTCGTCCTCATCGGCCTGGAACTGCTCCGGCAGATTCACTTCCTCATCAGCGAGCACTCGGCGGGCTACCACAGATTCTGGACCGAGACCGTCTTCGGCGGCTTCGAGCGGACCACCCACCGGCGTATCTCCGACTGGACCAGATTCCGCATCTGGCGGATTCTGACCTGGATCCTCTGGATAGCGATCATCGCCGTGGTGACCGGCAAGATCATCCACACCTCGCCGATCCTCGCGCTGCTCCGCGGACCCCAGCTCATCTGGCACGTGCTGCCGTTCGTGCTGCAGATCGTATTGCTGCTCTTGATCGTCGTGGGCCAGTTCGCCGCCATCTTCTGGTTCATGTCCCGCGGCGGGGTGGATGTCTACTACCCCGACGACATCAAGACCAGGTTCTCCGACGTCTGGGGCCAGGACCATGTCCTCCAGCGGGTCAGGGAGAACATCATCTTCCTGGAGAACCCCGAGCTGGTGGAGGAGCGCGGCGGCTACGTACCGGGCGGCCTGCTGCTGTGGGGGCCGCCGGGAACCGGCAAGACGCTGATGGCCGAGGCGGTGGCCGGCGAGACCGGCCGCCCGTACGTGTTCGTCGACCCCGGCGCCTTCATCAACATGTTCATGGGCGTCGGCATCCTCAAGGTGAAGTCGCTCTTCCGTAAGCTGCGGCGGCTCGCCCTGCGGTACGGCGGCGTGATCGTCTTCTTCGACGAGGCCGACTCGCTGGGCAACCGCGGCCAGCTCACCCAGGGCGGCGTCGGCGGCGGGCCCGGTGGCCGGGCTACCCCCACGCCGTTCGCGGCCGCAGGCTGCCACGGGTTCTCCTACCTGTCCGAAGACACCCGGTGGCGGCTGACCCGGGAGGCGATGGGGTCCGAGATCGGCGACGACACGGGCACCCGCCGGAACCGGCAGATGATCGGCGGGATGATGAACGGGGGCGGCGGCGGCGGCATGGGCACGCTGCAGGCCCTGCTCACCGAGCTGTCCGGGCTGAAGAAGCCGCGCGGCTTCGTCAACCGCTACGTCCGGCGGGTCTTTGGTATGCGGCCCAAGCCCCCGCCCAAGTACCGGATCCTGGTCATGATGGCCAGCAACATGCCGTCGGCGCTGGACGAGGCGCTGCTGCGCCCGGGCCGCATCGACCGCATCTACAAGGTGGGCTACCCGTCCAAGGCCGGGCGGATCCGTACCTACGAGGGCTACTTCGCCAAGGTCCAGCACGAGCTGACCGAGGAGCAGATCGACAAGCTGGCCACGATCACCCCCTACGCCACCGGTGCCACCATCAAGGACCTGGTCAACGAGTCGCTCATCACCGCGATCAGGAACGGCCGCGACGTCATCACCTGGCCGGACGTGATCAAGGCCAAGCAGCTCAAGGAACTCGGCCCGCCGGAGGACGTGGAGTACATCGAGCGCGAGCGGCACGCCGTCGCCGTGCACGAGGCCTGCCACGCGCTGGTCGCGTTCCGGACCAGGCAGCACATGGAGATCGACATCGCCACGATCGAGAAGGGCAGCGACTACCTCGGCATGGTGGCGAGCATCCCGCCCGAGGACCAGTTCACCCGGTGGCGCAGCGAGTACGAGACCGACATCCTGGTGTCGCTGGCGTCGCTGGCGGGCGAGCGGATGTTCTTCGATCAGGACAGCTCCTCCGGCGTGTCCGGAGACCTGGAGTCCGCGACCGCGGTGGCCTCGTTCATGGAGGGCTTCTGGGGCATGGGCACGACGGTGTCCTCGTACTCCACGGCCAAGCGGCTCGAGGTCGGCTCGCCGGGCGGCGGCCGGGGCGGCACGCTGAAGAAGGGCCAAGATCCCGAGGCCCAGGCCCGGCACGCGCTGGCGGACCGGATCGAGGACAACCTGAATACGCTGCTGACCCGGGTCGAGCAGATCCTCAGGGAGGACCGGAGCCAGGTCCTGGCCCTGGCGCACGCCCTCGAGACGCACAAGACGCTGAGCGGCGAGGATATCGTCGCGGTCATGGAGCACACCGTGGGTCCGCTGGTGGACGGCACGCCCTACGGTGACCAGAGCTTCCTGGACAGCCTCAACGACTACCACCTGTCGGCGGCCCGGGCGCACCACGACCACAGCCAGGAGCAGATGAAGCTGCCGAAGCCGGTCCCCGCACCCGCGTCGGTCCCGTCGTGGGCGGAAGTGGTCGTGGCCGACGACCCGCCGCCCGGGCTGAACGGGCACAACCCCGCCGAGGGGTCCTGAGCCGCGGCGATGCAGGCCGGCCTGCGGGCGTGGATCAACCTGGCCAACGGGTCAACGCTGGCCGGGCTGGGCGTGGCCGCCCTCGGCGGCGCCCGGGTGGCCCGGGGCGCGGACCGGCTGTTCGTCGGCACCGGGTACCGGCTCCCGGTGCCGCCCGCGCCCGCGTTCTGCCTGGGCAACGTCATCGTCACCCGGCTAGACGGGCTCGACCCTGCCTCGGCGCTCTTCCGGCACGAGGCGCGGCACGCCACCCAGTACGCCTGCTGCGGCGGGCTGGTGATGGTGCCGCTGTACCTGGCGGCGGCGGCGGTGTCGTGGCTGCTGACCGGCGACACCGGCTGCCGTAACGTGTTCGAGCGCCGGGCCGGGCTGACCGACGGCGGCTACACGGACAAGCCGCTGCGGCCCGCCCTTCGGCGCGCGGGCGGGTCAGTGGCTCAGGCCCGCTAGCAGGTGCCGCCGGGCGCTGCCTTCCCGGGCCGGTTTCAGCCGAACCTGCCTGATCCAGCGCCAGCCCTTCCCGGTGAGCAGGAACTCCCCGGGCCCGGATGGCCCGGATCCCGGCCCGCCCGATTCAGGCAGGGCGGCGATCCCGTTCATGATGGCCTGCGGGTCGCCCGGGTGCCGTTCGGCGGCGGCCCGGGCGTCCACGACGTCGGTGACCTCGCCGCTGTCCGGGTCGATCCCGGCCAGGTAGTGGGTGCCGGCCACGTTCGCCCAGATCGTCCCGGCCGACCAGGCCAGGTCGTTCAGGCCGAGTACCCGGCGCCCCGCGGAGCGGACGTGAATCACCGCCTGCGGGGCCATGTCCAGGTCGCGCCGCACGAGCTCGCTGGTTCCGTCGCTGGTCACGAGGTAGCCGTCGGCGGCGCAGATGCCCCAGCCCTCCCGGTTGTAGGGCACCTGGCCGGTCAGCTCGAGGGTCCCGGCGTCCCAGCGCAGCGCCACCCGCTCCCGCCAGGTCAGCTGCCAGATGACGTCGCCGGACCGGCAGATGCCCTCACCGAACAGTTCGGCCGGCAGGGCCGCGCGCCGCTCGGCCCGGTCGGACCCGAGCGGGTAGCGGCACAGCGCCGACTGCCCGTACAGCCCGGTGGACTCCCACACGGTATCGCCGTCCGCGATCAGCCCCTGGGTGAAGCCCCGCCCGGGGTGCGCCATACGCCGGACGACCCCGGCCCGCCAGGTTCTCATAGCAGAACGACGTTACCGATTATGACGGCCCGGGTGGACCCGGGCATCGGTGGCAGAATTGCCGGGTGCATGCCGATGAGGATCGTGAGCGACTGCGGCGGACGTTCGACGCGGCCGCCGCGCGGTACGACCGGGTCCGGCCGGAGTATCCCGAGGTGCTGTTCGATGATCTCGTCGCGCTGGCCGGCCTGACGCCGGGCGATCGCCTGCTTGAGGTGGGGTGCGCGACCGGCAAGGCGACCCGCCCGCTCGCGCGGCGCGGCTACCGGATCACCTGCGTCGAGCTCGGCACGGAACTGACCGCTGTGGCCCGGCAGAACCTGACCGGGCTCGACGTCGAGGTGGTGCGGGCTGCGTTCGAGCAATGGCAGGCACCGCACCCGTTCGGCCTGGTGTACGCGGCCACCGCCTGGCACTGGATCGATCCCGCCGTCCGCTACCAGCGGGCCTGGGAGGCGCTACGGCCTGGCGGTCACCTCGCCTTCTGGGCGGCCGAGCACACCTTTCCCGACGGCGGCGATCCGTTCTTCGAGGAAATCCAGGACATCTACGACGAGATCGGCGAGGGGCAGCCGCCCGGCCAGGGCACCCCGCGGCCCGGTGAGCTGCCCGACGACCGGGCCGGGATCGAGGCCAGCGGGCTCTTCGAGGTCACCGCGGTCCGCCAGTACGGCTGGGAACGGGTCTACCCGGCCGAGGAGTACATCGAGCTCCTCGAGACCTTCTCCGGCCACCTGGATATGGCGGAGTGGAAACGGCGCCGGCTGTACGGCGAGATCAGGCGGCGGCTGGCGCTGCGCCCCGACCATGCGGTGCGGCGGGGCTGGGGCGCGGTGCTGCACGTCGCGCGCAGGCTGGGCTGAACTTCCGGCTGGGCGATCTCAGCGGGACTGCTGGATCTGGCGGAGGAATTCCGGGTTAGAGGCGGTGTCCCTGGTCTTGTCCAGCAGGAGCTGCATGGCCTGCTGGGAGTCGAGGCCGCCGAGCGCGCGGCGCAGCGTGCCAACGGCCTGGTACTCGTCCGGAGCCATGATCAGCTCGTCGCGGCGGGTGCCGGAGGGCATCGCGTCGATGGCGGGGAAGATGCGCCGCTCGGCCAGGTCGCGGCGGAGTCGCAGCTCCATGTTCCCGGTACCTTTGAACTCCTCGAACAGTACGTCGTCCATGCGCGAGCCGTTATCCACCAGCGCGGTGGAGACGATGGTGAGCGAGCCACCGTCTTCGATGTTGCGGGCGGCGCCGAGGAACTGGCGCGGCGGCTGCAGGGCGGAGGCCGCGACCCCGCCCGCCAGGGTCCGGCTGCTGGCCGGCGCGGCCAGGTTGTAGGCCCGGCCGAGCCGGGTGATGGAGTCGAGCAGGACGACCACGTCGGCGCCGGTTTCCACCAGGCGCTTGGCCCGTTCTATGGCGAGCTCGGCGACCCGGATGTGGTCCTCGGGCGCCTGGTCGAAGGTGGAGAAGACGACCTCGCCCCGGACCGAACGGCGCAGGTCGGTGACCTCTTCCGGCCGCTCGCCGACGAGCACGAGCATCAGCGTGACCTCGGGGTGGCTGTTCGCGATGGCGGTGGCGATGGCCTGCAGCACCATCGTCTTACCTGCTTTCGGCGGGGCCACGATGAGCCCGCGCTGGCCCTTGCCGATCGGGGCGAGCAGGTCGATGATCCGGGCCGTCGCCGAGGGGTTCCCGTCTTCCAGCCGCAGCCGCTCGTCGGGATACAGCGGGGTGAGGTCGTCGAAGTGCGGGCGGGGCAGGCCGGGCGGTCTTCCGTTGATAGTGGATACCGCGAGCAGGGGCCGGAACTTGCCGCGCGCCGTGCCGCTGGGCTGGGGACGGGCCGTGCCCTCGATCAGGTCGCCCTTCCTGAGCCCGTACTGGCGGATCTGCGCGGCGGAGACGTAGATGTCGTCCGGACCGTGGCGGTAGCCGGAGATGCGGACGAAGGCGTGGCCGTCGGCCAGGTCGACGAGGCCGGAAACCGCGATAGCGGCCGGAGCCTGTTTAACCTGAGCCGGCGATTCATGGAGTGTTGCTGTCATGGGTGAATTTCCTTGGGAATGCGGATGCGCACTGAATTCGCGCATGCGGAGAGAAAGCGCTGGCGCTCCGCTGC
>DAIOWL010000210.1:0-9331 GCA_036758545.1 Streptosporangiaceae bacterium
GGACGGCGGCGGGCGCCACCATATCGGCCGCGAGCCGTTCCTCGGCCGCTGGCTGTTCGGCCCGCGGCTGCTCATCGTGGTGCTGATCGTCGCGCTCGGCCTGGGGCTCGGGCTCGGCGGCTGGTGGCTGTTCTCCGGCCGGTTCGCGCACGTGCCCGTGGTGGCCGAGGACAGCGTCGGCCAGGCCACCGCCGTCTTGACCGGCGACGGCTTCGTCGTCAGGCAGGGGGCCCGGGTGCACAGCAACACGGTCCCCAAGGGCAAGGTGGTCGGCACCAGCCCGGCCGGGCGGGTGTCCAAGGGCGCCACGATCACCCTGCTGATCTCGAGCGGGCCCTTCACCTCCGTGGTTCCCGACGTGCGGAATGAAACGCAGAACGCCGCGCAGGCCGCCCTGGCGCACGTGCACCTGGTCTCGACCGTCCAGAAGGTGGGCGCGGACGCCCCGGTCGGCACGGTGGTGGGTACCAGCCCGCCGGCCGGCTCGACCTGGCCGCAGACCAAGACGGTCACGATCCTGGTCGCGTCCGGACCGCCGCTGCCCGATTTCACCGGGCAGAGCATCGACGCGGCCCAGCAGCTGGCGAGTCAGAACAACGTGAAGCTGCAGCAGGAATCGGACGCCAACAGCCAGGATCCCGCGGGCACCGTCGTCAGCCAGGAGCCGGCCGCGGGCGCCACATTCCAGCCGGGCCAGACCGTGGTGGTCCAGGTATCCACCGGCCCGCAACTGGTCCCGGTGCCCGACCCGCGCGGCATGTCGGCGCAAGACGCCACACAGCTGCTTCAGAACGCCGGCTTCCAGGTCAAGGTGAACAGTTTCATCTCCTTCGGCAAGGTGTTCGCCTACTCTCCGGTGGGCCAGGCACCGCCCGGCAGCACCATCACCCTCGAAGTCGGCCCCTTCTGATCCCCTGCCTTGACCGCATGCGCTACCATGACCGTCATGCGTCAGCAGTTCTGGTTTTGGTTTGGCTACCGGTCCGGGTCCCGGACGGTCGCCTGCCAGGTGCTGCACTGACAGAAGCGACCTAACGGGAACCCCGGGCCAGCTGGCCCGGGGTTTTCTTTATGACTGGAGGCGGACGAGATGGTCGTGGTGATGACGGCGGAGGCCGGGGAAACGGAAATCGACGGCGTCGTCGACCGGGTTCGGTCGGCCGGCGGCGACGCCTTCGTGAGCCGCGGCATGTCCCGGACCATCGTCGGCCTGGTCGGCGACGTGGATCACCTGGACACGCTGAACCTGCGGGGCATGCCGGGGGTCAGCGACGTGGTGCGGATCTCCTCGCCGTACAAGCTGGTGAGCCGGGAGCACCACCGGGAGCGCTCGGTCATCAGGGTGGCGGGCGTCCCGATCGGGCCGGACACGCTGACCGTCATCGCCGGGCCGTGCGCGGTCGAGACGGCCGAGCAGACGATGGCCGCCGCGCTGATGGCCCGGGCCGCGGGCGCGTCGCTGCTGCGCGGCGGCGCGTACAAGCCGCGCAGCTCGCCGTACGCGTTCCAGGGCCTGGGCGAGGCCGGGCTGAAGATCCTCGCCGAGGTGCGCGAGGCGACCGGCCTGCCGGTGGTGACCGAGGTGGTCGACCCGGGTGACGTGGACCTGGTCGCCAGCTACGCGGACATGCTGCAGGTCGGCACGCGCAACATGCAGAACTTCCCGCTGCTGCAGGCGGTCGGCGGGGTAGGCAAGCCGGTGATGCTCAAGCGCGGCATGAACGCCACCATCGAGGAGTGGCTGATGGCGGCCGAGTACATCGCCCAGCGCGGCAACCTGGACATCGTGCTATGCGAACGCGGCATCAGGACGTTCGAGAAGGCGACGAGGAACACCCTGGACATCAGCGCGGTGCCGATCGCGCAGCGGCTGTCGCACCTGCCGGTGATCGTGGACCCGTCGCACTCCGGCGGACGCCGCGACCTGGTGCTGCCGCTGTCCCGTGCCGCGATCGCGGTCGGCGCGGACGGCATCATCGTGGACGTGCACCCGTTCCCGGAGTCCGCACTGTGCGACGGCCCGCAGGCGCTGGTCGAGTCCGATCTGCGCGAGCTGGCCGCGGTGGCCGCTCACCTGTCCCCGCTCGTCGGCCGCACCCTGACCCCGGCGCCCGCCGTTCCGTGCGAGCCCGCCGTGGCCTGAGCGCACGGCAGCCTGCAGACCGTTCGGCTAGAAGGATTCCGACTGGCGGTATTCGTGCGCGCCCGCGGCCAGTTCCTCGGCCAGATCCTCGGCGTCGAGCCTGACCTCGATGCGGCGCAGGTCGTCGATGCGAGCCCGGGTCTCGACCCGGCGCGGGGTGAGCAGCGTGCAGCAGTCCTGGTCGGGGAGTTCGGAGATGGCCAGGGTGCGGATGCGGCGGGCCTCGGCCATGATCTCGGATTTGTCCCAGCCGATCAGCGGGCGCAAGATAGGCAGCTTCACCGCGTCGTCCAGCGCGGTGATGTTGGTGAGCGTCTGGCTGCTGACCTGGCCGAGCGAGTCGCCGGTGACCAGCGCGGTGGCGCTGAGCCTGCGGGCCAGCGCCTCGCCGGTCTTGAGCATCAGCCGCCGCTGGGCCACGATCAGCAGCCGGTCCGCCCCGGAAGACTTCAGGGCCTGCTGCGCCTTGCCGAACGGCACCACGAACAGCCGCGACCCGCCCTGGAACCGGTCGAGCCCGCGGACCAGGGCGTAAGCCTTGTAGATGGATTCGGGGCCGGTCAGCGGCATCCCGGAGAAGTGCAGGAAGAAGCAGCGCAGGCCGCGCCGCATCATCCGGTAGGCGGCCACCGGCGAGTCGATGCCGCCGGACATGAGCACGACCCCGCGGCCGCTCATCCCGACCGGCAGCCCGCCCTGGGCGGCCATGCCCTCGGTGAACACGAACACCTCGTCCTGGTCCACCTCGATGAACACGGTGGTGTCCGGGCGGGACAGGTTGACCCCGAGCCCGTGCGCCTCCTGGATCTCCCGGCCGATCAGCACGCTCAGCTGGGAAGAGGTGAGCGGGAACCGCTTGTCCCTGCGGCGAGCGCGCACCGCGAACGTGCCGGAGGTGCCCTTGGTCAGCGCCATCGCGGCGGCGGAGATGGCCTCGGGCGCCTTGGCCACCCGCAGCGGCATGCACACCCGGGCGATGCCGGGCACATCCTGCATCCGCTCCGCGATCTGGCCCGCGGCCTGCGCCCAGCCCGCCTCGCCGCGCTGCTCTCCGTCGGCGACGCGGAGCAGGATCACCCCCTCCCGCTGGCGCAGGTCGACCGGCACGCCGAGGTCCCGCAGCGCGGCGCGGATGTTGCCGTGCAGGATCTTCTCGAACTGCTGTCTGTTCCGCCCCTTGAGCACGATCTCGCCCAGCTTGAGCAGGACGCACAGCTCATCGGCGGCGGGGGAATCTGGCACTCCCCTAGTCTGCCAGCAGATTCGGGCTTCATGGGGCCAGCCTGAGCCGGGAACCGGGTGCTAGCCCCAGTGATTCCCGCACGGCCGGCCGTTAGCGTGGGCCCCGTGAGCATCTCCGATGAAGTCCGGGCCTCGGCCGCGGCACACCGCGATCTCGGCCCCGGCTACGACGTCGCCGTGGCCGAGGGTCTCGTCGAGCGGATCGGCGAAGAAATCGACAAGCGAGTGGACGCCCGGCTGTACAGCCAGGCGCCCTCCCAGGCTCCGCCGCGGCGGCCGCGGCCGCGTCGTGAACCGCTGGCCGGGCGGCTGGGGTTCGGCACGGTGGTGCTGGCCCTCGGCTCGATGGGCATGGCTATCGGGGCCACGGCGACGGTACTGCATCCGGGGCAGGCCAGCGCGGGCATGCAGTGGCTGGTCGCGCTGATCTGGCTCGTGATCGGGGCCGTCAATGTCGCCTACGCCCGGCACCGATGGTGACGGCTGGCTTATTTGCGGTGATTCTTTGTGGTGATTCACCGGCACGCTGTAGCGTGCGCTCATGAGCAGCGACCCCGAGGCCGAGATCCGCGCTTCCGTGGGCGCGCACGCCGACCTCGGTCCCGGTTACGAGGACGCGGTCGCCGAGGGCCTGGTCGAGCGCATCGGGGCGGAAATCGACAAGCGGATAGACGCGCGGCTCGCGCAGACCGGTGCGGCTGGTCCGGCTGGTACGGCCGGCCCGGCCGGATACCCGGGATTCCAGGGCGGGCACCAAGGTTACCTGGGGCCCGCGCTGCCGCCCGGATACCAGCTGGGACCGCCGCCGGTCCGGCCGTCCCCGGTCGGGGCGCAGAACGTGGCGACGACCATCACCGCGCTTGGTTCCGTGGCCCTGGGCGTCGCGGCCACCGCGATCGTGTCGTCCGCCGGCAGCCTCGGCGGGCGGGGGTTCATCATCCTGCTCATCTGGGTCGCCATCGCGATCATCAACGTCGCTTACGCGCGGCGTTCGTGACCCGTACTCCTTAGTCCTTAACTCCGGGGCCCCCGGCATGACGCCGCACAGCAGGCGGTTATCGCCGCGCTGCCAGAGCGTGCCGACCTCGGCGAAGCCGGCTGCCCTCAGCGCCTCGACGTGGGTGGCGAGCAGCGTCGACTCCGACTCGTGGTGACCGGCCTCCACGCGGCGGCGGGCCCGTTCGGCGACGTGCCCGGCCAGCACCGGATCCGCGGCCGCGGCGTCCCACCAGTCGTGCCAGTTCTCGGGGTGCCCGCCGGGGAAGCGCCGCTTGTCCTCGCGCTGGCGCAGCCCCCGGTCCAGGCGGGCCAGGACCGGGGATTCCTTGGCGTCGAGGGCGAACTGGTCGCCGTCGAGCAGCAGGCCGCCGGGGCGCAGCACGGAGGCTAGCTCGGCGTACATGGCGCGCAGGTCAGGCTCGGGCAGCCAGTGCAGCGCGGTGGTGCTCACCGCGGCGTCCGGCGCCCGGGTTCCCAGGCCCAGCCGCGCCGCCCAGCCGGGAACGCGCAGGTCCTCCTCGGCGAAGCGCAGCCCGGGCAGGTCGGAGTAGGCCGCCCGGCCCAGGGTTAGGGACACTGGATCAGCGTCGATGCCGACGACCGTGGCGCGCGGCAGGCGGGCGAGCAGCCTGACCCCCAGCGAGCCGGGCCCGCAGCCGATGTCGAGAATGAGCGGGTCGGGCCGTCCGGTACCCTCCTCGACCGCGTCGATGAGCGCGGTGAACCTGTCCTCGCGGTCCGCCAGGCCCTCCTCCTGCTGCCGGTCCCAGCGCTCGATCCATTCCCGGGCGGTATCGCGGTCGAGTTCCGGCACGGGGCCGCCTCCTCGGTTCGTTACTGGCTAAGATAGCTTTGACAGTCACAACCATAATTATCGAAATGTAACTGGTCAAGTGAACTTCAACAGTCACACCGATGTCGTGGTCAGGGTGGCCGTGGACCTGGTGAACCTGCTCACGCCGGGAGAAGAGCGGGGCCGCCGGTACGCGCCGCCCGAGGCGGACGAGCGGACGGCGGCCGTCGGCGCGGTGCTGCGTGGCGCCGGCGGGCGCGAGGCGACCTGGGAGGAGGCGGCCAGCCTCTGCTTCGTGGCGGCGGAACTGCGCGGCGTCTTCGAGGCGGTCAGCACCGGGGCGGTAGACGAGGCGGCCGCCCAGGTCAACGCGCTGCTCGTCCGCACCGGGGCGCGGCCGGAACTGGAACGGCACGACGGCGAGCCCTGGCACCTGCATTTCCATGCTGCCGACCGGTCCCTGGCGAACGGCTGGGCGGCGGGCTGTGCCACGGGCCTGGCGGTCGTCCTCGGCGGCGACCTCTACGACCGGCTCGGCGTGTGCACGGCGCCCCGGTGCGACCGGGTCTACGTCGACACCTCGCGCAACGGCACCCGGCGGTACTGCTCGACCTCGTGCCAGAACCGGGTCAAGACCGCCGCGTTCCGGGCACGCCTGAGCTGAGCCCCGCGGGTGCACACTGGAGGTACCGAGCGGGGGCGGCCTGAGGTGGGAGTGACGCCATGTTCGAGCGGTTCACCGACCAGTGCCACCAGGCGGTTGTCCTGGCCCAGGACGAGGCCAGGCGGCTGAACCACGATCACGTCGGCACCGAGCACCTGCTGGCCGGCCTGCTACGAGAGGAGCGCGGTGCCGCCGCCCAGGTCCTCGGGGCCTCCGGGGTTACCCTCGACGCCGTACGGGAGCAGATCGCGGCCCTGGCAGACCCGGGCCAGGAACCGCCGCGTGGGCACATCGCGTTCACAGCCCGGGCCAAGAAGGGCTTCGAGCTGGCACTGCGGGAGGCAACCAGGCTCGGCCAGCAGATCGGCACCGGGCATCTGCTCCTCGGGCTGGCCGGGCAGGCTGACTGCATGGCCGCCCAGGTCCTCGGGGTGCTCGGCCTGGACGTGGCGGTGTTCCGCGAGCGGGTAATAGCGGAGACCGCGAGCCGGCCGGAGGGGCAGGAGTACCCTCCCCAGCCGCGATCGCGGGTGCGACCGCGGCGCGTGGCCGTATCCGACTCGGTCCAGGCGGCGCTCGACTCGATCGACGACCGGCTGAGCGCGATCGAGCGGCATCTCGGCATCGATCCCGGCGGCCCCGAAAATGTCGTACCCCCCTCGTAATGTGTGGCTCATGAACCCACCACGCAGACGCCGCGCCAACCCCCCGGACCAGTCTCCGGGGCCCTGCAGGTGCGCGGAATGCGAGGCGCTGGCCGAGGGCGCCGACCTCGACCCGCAGGCCTGCATGCAGGCGGTCGCCGAGGACATCCGCACGGTCGGCTGGTCGGTCTCCGCCGTTCTCGGCGATGAGATCGCACCGCCCTGGGCCTACACCGTAGGGCTGTGGCTCAGCCACCAGGGTCCGGAGCTGACCATGTTCGGCCTTCCGGTCGAGCACATGACGGTCATCTTGAACTCGATCGGCGAACGCATCGCCCACGGCGCGCCGATCGAGGCCGGAGACCGGATCGACGGCATCTGCCCGTGCTCGCTGGCGATCCGGCCGGTGCACGAGAGCTGGCGGATGACCAGCATGTTCGCGGTCTCAGACCGGTATCACGGCTACGTCAGGCCGCCGTACCTGCAGGTGGTCTGGCCCGACCGCCGGGACCGCTATCCGGGTGACGCCGGGTTCCAGTTCAAGTACGAGGGGAGGCAGCCGCTGCTGTGGCTGCCGCGCGACGACAACCCGCCCGGCGTGTGGACCAGGATCGATCAGCTCTGCTGAGCCCCTCCCGCGGCGGAATAAAACGAGTTGTCGGCGCGCTAGGGGCCTGGTTACCGTCGGATGGCCGGAAGGGCTGGAAGGGGCAGGGCCGATGTCGCGGGGTGGGTTGTTCCGCCGGTTCCCCGTGCTCGGGATCCGGGACTTCCGGCTGCTGCTGACCGACCGGCTGATCGCGCCCGCGTCGGTCGGGTTCTCCATCGTCGGTGTCTCCTTCGCCGTGCTCAAGGCGACCGGTTCCGCGGCCGACCTGTCGTACGTGCTCGCCGCCCAGATCGCGCCCTCGCTGGTGTTCGCGCTTCTCGGTGGCGTCGCCGCCGACCGGTTCCCGCCGCAGCGGGTCATCATCGCGGCCAACCTGCTGATGGCGCTCGGCGAGGGAACGTTCGGCCTGCTCGTGCTCACCAGCAGCCCTCCGCTGTGGGCGATGATCGGGCTCGAGGGAATTACCGGGACTGGCGTGGCGATCTTCTACCCCGCCTCCCAGGCGCTACTCCCCCGCCTGGTCCCGCGTGACCTGCTGCAAGAGGCGAGCGCGATCAGCCGGCTGGTGATGAACGTCGGCCAGATGGCGGGCGCGGCCCTGGCCGGCCTGCTGGTGGCGGCCGCGGGGGCGGGCTGGGCGCTGGTGCTCTGCGGCATCGGCATGGTCAGCACCATCCCGATGCTGCTCGCCATCCGCGGCTCGCGGCCGGTGACCGGACAGGAGGCGACGGCGGCCAGCCCGGACGGCGCGCCCCGGAGCATGCTGAGCGAGCTGCGGGAGGGCTGGTCGGAGTTCCGGTCGCACACCTGGCTGTGGGTGATCGTCGCCCAGTTCTGCGTGGTGATGATGGCCTGGTACGGCGCGTTCTCGGTCCTCGGCCCGGTGGTGGCGCGCGAGCACCTCGGCGGTCCGGCGGCCTGGGGCGCGATCACCGCGGCGGATGCGTTCGGCCTGATCGCGGGCGGTCTGGCCGCGCTGCGGTTCACCCCTCGGCGGCCCATGCTCTTCGTGGTGCTCACCGGGGGCGCGATCGCGATCTCCCCGCTCTCGCTGGCGATGGTCCTGCCACTGCCCGCGGTGTGCCTCGCGTCCTTCGGCCTCGGCGTGTTCGTCGAGATGATGATGGTGCAGTGGACGGTCACGATGGCGCGGAACATCCCGCCGGACAAGCTGGCCCGGGTCTCGTCCTACGACGTCCTCGGCTCGGTCATGGCGATGCCCGCCGGCGCGCTGATCGCCGGGCCACTCGGCATCGCGATCGGAGCCGCCCGCGCGCAGTACGCGGCGGCGGCGGTGATCGTCATCGCCTCCGCGCTGGCCCTGATCCCTCGCGACGTCAGGACGTTCCGCCGTGGCGATGACCTGGCGCCGGCCCCGTCCGCACCGGAAGAGCTGGCGGCGGCCCTCGAAGCCGCTCCGCGCCTGGCGGCGGGGCCGGTTCCCCAGTAGGGACACGGGAACGGCGGGTGCCCCCGTTGCACCCGCCGTTCCGGCCTGGGATGGTCAGACGTTCTTCCGGTACGAGCGGAACGTCGCGACCGAGATGGCCACGCACGCCACCGCCAGGACCAGCAGCCCGCCGCAGCGGACCCCGATAGCGGCCCAGTCGGGGTGGGCGGAGACGGCGCTGCGGCCGATCTGCACCACCCAGTTGAGCGGGTTGCGCGACGCGATCGCCTGCATCCAGCCCGGCATGAGGCTGGTCTGCATGAACGCCGAGGACAGGAACATCAGCGGCAGCATGAAGAACGTGTACACGCCGATGATGGCCTCGCGGCTGCGCAGCGTCATGCCGACCGCGTTCGACAGCGCGCCGAACACCACGCCGACCAGGATCGACGCCGCGACCATGACGGCCACCCCGGCGACCCCGCCGTGGTAGCGCGCCCCGCCGGCCAGGCCGAGCCCCACGATGATCAGCGACTGCACGGTCGTGCTGACCGCCTGCTCTGCCACCGAGGCGTTCATGATCGCGATCCGGCTGGCGGGGGCGGCGAGGAAGCGGTTCAGCGTGCCGCGCTCGATCTCCTCGATCATGGCCATGCCCGCCCACATGTTGTTCGACATCGCGTTCATCGCGATCAGCCCGGGCACCAGGTAGTCCAGGTAGGTGCCGTGAAAGGCAAAGCCGGGGATGTCGATGACCCGGCGGAACAGCTGCCCGAACAAGAACAGCCATATCACCGGCTGGATGACGCTGAACGCCAGCACCCACGGCTGCCTGACCAGGGCATG
>DAIOWL010000211.1:0-1796 GCA_036758545.1 Streptosporangiaceae bacterium
TCCTCATCGTCCAGCGCCGCATGACCAACGGCCTGATGGCCGGGGCGGTGAAGGGGTGAGCCAGGACACGGACGTCAGGGCGGCGGACCCCGTACTGGGCCGCCTGGCCGAGGCGATCCTCATCCCGCCTTTCCCGGGATTGTCAGCGCCGGGCTGGATGCTCGACGCGCTCGGCCGGGGCCTGGCCGGAGTTACCCTGTTCGGCCAGAACATCTCGACTCCGGACCAGGTCAGTGCGCTCACCGCGATACTGCGCTCGGCGGTACCGGGCGACGACCCGGTGATCGCGATCGACGAGGAGGGCGGCGACGTCACCCGGGTGGCGTACGCGGACGGCAGCCCGTATCCGGGCAACGCTGCCCTCGGCGCGGTCGACGATGTTGCGCTGACCCAGGCGGTCCACCGGGCGATCGGCGCCGACCTGGCCGCGCTCGGGATCAACTTCGACCTCGCGCCGTGCGCCGACGTGCTTGGTACGGCGGACAGCCCGGCCGTCGGCACCCGGTCCTTTGGCGCGGACACCGGCCTGGTGTCCCGGCACACCGCCGCGGCCGTGGCCGGCCTGCAGGGCGCTTGCGTGGCCGCGTGCACCAAGCACTTCCCCGGGCACGGCCGCACCGGCACCGACAGCCACGAGGCCATCGCCACCATCGAAGGCGGGCTGGCCGATCTCCGGCTGGTCGACCTGCCGCCGTTCGAGGCGGCGATCAGGGCCGGCACCCTGGCCATCATGCCCAGCCACCTGCGCGTGCCCGAGCTCACCGGCGATCTTCCCGCCACGGTGTCCGCGGCCGCGATCACCGGGCTGCTGCGCGGCGAGCTCGGGTTCACCGGGGTGATCGTCTCGGACGCGCTGGAGATGCGGGCGACCAGGGATACGTTCGGCATTCCCGGGGCCGCGGTGCTGGCCGTGGCGGCCGGTACCGACCTGCTGTGCCTGGGACGGGACGGCAGCGAGGACGACTACCTCGCGGTCCGCGACGCACTGGTGGCCGCGGTCCGCGACGGCGCACTCGACGGGGAGCGGCTGGAGGAAGCCGCCGACCGGGTCGCGCGCCTGCGCGGGGGCCTGGCGCGTGCTCGGTCGGCGGCCCCAGCCGGTGATAATGCAGGCCCCGGGGTCGGTCCTGCGGTTGGCCTGGTCGCGGCCCGGCGCGCGGTGCGCGTATCCGGCCCGCACCAGACACTGAGCCAGCCGGTGATCATCG
This sequence comes from Streptosporangiaceae bacterium, assembly GCA_036758545.1. GTDB lineage: Bacteria > Actinomycetota > Actinomycetes > Streptosporangiales > Streptosporangiaceae > Palsa-504. The sequence goes on from DAIOWL010000211.1 coordinate 1,209, forward strand.
AGGTGGAGCCGCGGGAGAACATCGCCGCGGGGCGGTTCGGCTGGGGACTCGCCCGGTGGGCGCCGACCGGGAGCGTGCACCGGGTCAGTGCCTCCGGCAGGCTGCTCAACGGCGCAGGACTCGGCCCGGCGGACGCCGCGCGCCGCGGTCCGGCGGACATCGGCCCGGCCGACGGAGGTCAGGCAGACGGCGATCGGGTGGACGTCGGCCCGGCGGACGGCGATCGGGTGAATGACGGCCCGGCGGACGGCGATCGGGTGGACGCCGCGGCGATCCTCGCGGCCGCGGCGGGTCGCTCGCTGGTGGCCGTGGTGCGGGACGCGCACCGGGACGAGCAAACCCGGTCGCTGGTCAGTGCCCTGCTCGCGGCGCGGCCCGACCTGATTCTGGTAGAGATGGGCCTGCCGTTCTGGCGTCCGCCGGAGGGCACCTCTTATCTGGCCACCTACGGCGCCTCCCGGGCCAGCGCGCACGCCGCGGCCGAGTTGCTCGGGCTGACCCCCGCCTAGTCGCGCGTACCAGGGGCCTGGTTTCCATGATCCCGAATGATCTTTGGTCTGCCCGGACTAAAAACCCTTCGGGATCATG
>DAIOWL010000211.1:1806-5187 GCA_036758545.1 Streptosporangiaceae bacterium
AACACACCCAAACCCCCACGCCATCGCACAGCCGTTACCCCGCCGTCGTCATCCCGAAATATGCGCCAGAGCCCTGCCCGGACTAAAACCCTTCGGGATCATGGTAGATGCGGCTTTTCGGAGCGGATTTCGATGATCGCGAAGGGTTTACTACTGCATGGAGCAAAGTCTTCGTGATCATGGAACCCGCGGCGGGTGGGTACGCCGCCGGGTGTAGGGCGATCGTCCTTCGCGGCACTGAGGCATCATGCGTCACGCGCGTTGACCGTGCCAGAGAGTAGCTGAGCAGTGGCGCGGGGGTGCCAATGCCAGAAAAGCGATGGGGAACGTGCATAATGACCCTCATGCGATTGTCAGCCCGCGCCGACTATGCGCTGCGTGCCGCGATCGAGCTCGCCGCGGCCAGCAGCGGGCATGTCACGGCCGATCAGCTCGCCCGCGCCCAGCAGATACCGGGAAAGTTCCTGGAGACGATCCTGACCCAGCTCAGGCGGGCCGGACTCATCCGCAGCCAGCGCGGGCCTGACGGAGGTTTCTGGCTCGCCCGCCCGGCGGCGGAGATCTCGCTGGCCGACATCATCAGGGCCATCGACGGCCAGTTGCTCGGCGTCCGGGGCGAGCGCCCGGAGAACATCACCTACCCGGGCGTGGCCGAACCTCTGCAGCAGGTGTGGATCGCGCTGCGCGCCAACGAGCGGGCCGTACTCGAGCAGGTCACGCTGGCTGACATCGTGTCAGGGAACCTGCCGGACATGATCCAGCATCTGACGGAAAATCCGAGCGCCTGGGTCTGATCGGCTCAGCGATAAGACCGACACCATGTCGGTGACATCGTGCACATGGCCGGAAGACGCGCCGAAGGCAGCCGGCCTGTCGCCGAACTCCTCGTCCGGGACCATGGTGCTGATCGGCGCGAAACCGCGCTCCCCGTCGAGTCCGACGTTCGCTTCCGCGGCCACCCGCAGGCCGGGCTCCCTGGGGACGCCGAGGACCGGCTCGTTCTGCAGTTCGGCCAGGGCGAAGTTGTCGGAAACCTCACGGAAAACCTGGGAGAGCGGAGTGTTCAGAGCGCCGCATATAGCGGCGAGCAGCTCGGACGATGCTTCCTTCTGCCCCCGCTCGACCTCCGACAGGTAACCCAGGGAAACGCGCGCCGAGGCGGAAACCTCGCGCAGCGTGCGACCCTGCCGCAGGCGCAGCCGACGCAGCACGTCACCTAGCAACTGACGGAGCAGAACCATTGTCGCTCCCTTCCCCGAGGCTGAAATCCCCGACACCTCCACCGTACTGGACTAACCGTATGTCCGCGAGATCATGCCAGTTCGTGTTCGCTGCCAACGTAACGCTGTAATCACTAACTCTCTTCCCGAAGCCTGCCAAGCAGTAGTCCCAGGGCATGCTCCACCGTCAGTCTACGTATCTCGTGCCTGTCCCCGGTCAGCCCGATCGTCCGGACCACTGTGTCGTCGGCCACGCTGACCGCGATGTGCGCGGTACCCACCGGCTGGCCGTCGGAAGGATCGGGTCCGGCTACGCCGGTAGTCGCCACCCCGTAGGTGGCGCCGAGCCTGGCCCGGACGCCCTGGGCCATCGCCGCGGCGACCGGCGGGTAGACCGCGCCGTGCCGCCGGAGCATCGACGCGTCCACGCCGAGCAGGTCGGCCTTGAGCTCGGTGGCGTAGGCGACCACCCCGCCGCGAAAGGCCGCGGACGAGCCGGGCACGTCGGTGAATGCGGCCGCGACGAGCCCGCCCGTCAGCGACTCGGCCACGGCAACGGTCTGGCCGCCGGCCCGCAGCAGGTCCAGAACCTGGCACGCCAGGTCACGCGCTGCCTCGCCCGCGGATGACCCCGACCCCACGACCACGATTCTGCCTCCCCTAGCCCTGGACGCTTACCGGCCGGTGGCCGGTTCTGAACGCTCCGGTTGCGAACGACGGAGCCGCATCGCCTGGAGCACGTAGTCGGCGCCGGTCACCACGGTAACCACAACCGCCGCCGCCATGAAGAGCTCGCGAACAAGCGCTGGCGGGCTCAGCGAGGCCGGCAGCAGGTACAGGCAGATCGCGATGATCTGGAGCAGCGTCTTCGCCTTGCCGCCGCGGCTGGCCGCGATCACGCCCCGGCGGATCACCCAGAACCGCAGCCCGGTGACCCCGAGCTCCCGGAACATGATCAGGCCGGTGACCCACCACGGCAGTTCGCCGAGCGCGGACAGGCAGATCAGGGCCGCGCCGGTCAGCGCCTTGTCGGCCACCGGGTCGGCGATCTTGCCGAAGTCGGTCACCAGCCCGCGGCTGCGGGCCAGCCGCCCGTCGAGCAGGTCGGTCAGCGACGCCACGCAGAACGTGGCGAGCGCGGCGAGCCGCCAGGCCGTGCCGCCCGCGAGCAGGAAGCCGATGAAGACCGGGACGAGAACGATGCGAACGATCGTGAGGATGTTCGCTACGTTCCAGAGCCCGGCCTCAGAGGTCACCGCAGCTTCACGTCGGCGATCAGGTCGACTCCCTCGGAGTCGGTAACCACGGCGCGGACCATATCCCCGGCGGCCAGCGGCGCCGGGGAGACGACCGTGGTCACTCCGTCGACCTCGGGGGCCTGGTGAGCAGCCCGGCCCAGGTAGCGACCGGGAAGGCCGTCATCGGCCGCTTCCTCGATCAGCACGTCCAGGGTCTCGCCGAGCCTGCTCTCGGCCCGCTGGGTCATCAGCTCGTCGGCTAGGGAGGCGAACTCCTCGACCCGGCGGGAGATTTCCGCCTGCTCCAGCTGGCCGGGCAGCGACGCCGCCTCGGTGCCGTCCTCGTCGGAGTAGCCGAAGATCCCGATCGCGTCCAGGCCGGCATGGCTCAGGAACAGCTCAAGCTCGGTCAGGTCCTCCGCGGTCTCGCCCGGGAAGCCGACGATGAAGTTGGACCGCACCCCGGCCTCCGGGCTCAGGTCCCTGATCTGGTCGAGCAGGGCGAGAAATCGCTCGCGGTCGCCGAACCGCCGCATCGCCCGCAGCACCCGGCCGCTGGCGTGCTGGAAGGACAGGTCGAAGTAGGGTGCCACGCCCGGGGTGGACGCGATCACCTCGATCAGGCCCGGCCGCAGCTCGGCGGGCTGCAGGTAGCTGATCCTGACCCGCTCGATGCCCTCGGTGGCGGCCAGGTCGGGCAGCACCTCCTCGAGCAGCCGCAAGTTGCCCAGGTCCTTGCCGTAGGAGGTGGAGTTCTCGCTGACCAGCACCAGCTCGCGCACGTTACTGGCGGCCAGCCAGCGGGCCTCGGCCAGGATCTCGGGCGGGCGGCGGGAGACGAACGCGCCGCGGAAGGACGGGATCGCGCAGAATGAGCACCGGCGGTCGCAGCCGGACGCGATCTTCAGCGGCGCCACCACGCC